>JAYVNK010000025.1:0-7557 GCA_043758475.1 Comamonadaceae bacterium
TAGTTGTCCCAAAGCACCTGGTTCAACACCCAGTGCCCGCATTTCCTTAACCAGCGCAGGAGATGCAAGACCAGAAGTGTCTATTCCGATACTTTTAGGCATCAGTGAAGTCCGAACATTCTTCTCTGATGCCTGGTTGAACACCGCAGTCATGTGTGCAGCAAGGCGGCGCGGCGACGCGAAATTCGTCACAACCGAATCACCGCTGGCCAATCCTTGGGCCTTGAGCGAGTCCGCGAGCGCGCCAGCAAACGCTTCGCCCAATTTTTTGAGCGCCTTGGGCGGCAATTCTTCCACAAACAGTTCAACCAGCAAGTTTTGATTTTTTTTCACAATTCAACCACTTCCAAACCCAATCGGTGGGCGTTGCCGCGCATGTCTTTGTCCAGCGTGGCCAGCGCGGTGCAGCCATGGCGGCCGGCCACGGCCAGATGCAAGGCATCACCAGCGCGCAGCTTGCTGGCGTAAACCTTGCACGAGTGCGCAGCCTCCAGAAAATCAGCCTCTATGACGTTTAACCTGACCACCATCGCCATCAAGTTGTCGAACACTTTGCGGCTACGTTTTGCCTGCTGCTCATCCAGCGCTTTTTTGCGCAACTGCAAAGCCAGTGCGCTTTCAAATTCGGTTCGGGTCCACCAGGCGGTGCCGACGCTTTCCATGTCGGCGTTGCCCAGCCAATGCACAGCTTTTTCTGCATCTTCTTGATTGAAGCAGTACGCGCACCACACGCTGGTATCGACATAGGTTGCAACGCGCAATAAGCGTGGCCGCAAGGCTGAAAGCGTCGCCATCAGTACCGCGCCGCATCGCGCATTTCGCGGATCACCGATTTCGTCTTTGGCATGGTTGCCAAATGTTTGCGGGCCTCCTGCATCCATTTAACTTTGTCAAATGGCTTTTGGGTGCGCTTGGGTGCCAAGGTCAAACTGTCATCAACGTTGCGGGTCAAGCTCAATTCGCAGCCCTCCTCCAAGCCAAGCGACTCGATCAGCCCGGCAGGCAGACGCACCGCCAGGCTGTTGCCCCAGCGGCTAAGCTTCAGGTCGGCGGTGTTCAGGTTTGGATCAAATGCGCCCATGGTGTGCTCCTGGGTTGGGTGAAATGTAGATACGCGTGTCTACATTATAGTTTCACGCAAATCAGTTCGCTCAAGCCGCCTTCTTGACCATCTTCGCCACCCACTCACGCGGTGCCAGCGGAAAGCCCAGCCGCTCGCGGCTTTCAAAATAGCTTTGGGCCACGCTGCGCGAGATGTTGCGGATGCGCCCAATGTAGGCGGCGCGCTCGGTCACGCTGATGGCGCCGCGTCCGTCCAGCAGGTTGAAGCTGTGGGCGCACTTCAAGACCTGCTCATACGCGGGCAGCGCCAGTTGCACTTCAATCAAATGCTTGGCCCGTTTTTCGTGCGCGGTGAATGCAGCAAACAGAAAGTCGGCATCGCTGTGCTCAAAGTTGTACGCCGACTGCTCTTTCTCGTTTTGCAGGTAGATGTCGCCGTAGGTGAGTTTGTGGCCATCTGTGCCTTCGGTCCAGACGATGTCCTTGATGTCGTCTGCGCCTTGCAGGTACATGGCCAGGCGCTCCAGGCCGTAGGTGATCTCGCCGGTGATGGGGCGGCAGTCGATGCCGCCGACCTGCTGAAAGTAGGTGAACTGTGTCACTTCCATGCCGTTGAGCCAAACCTCCCAGCCCAGGCCCCAGGCGCCCAGTGTGGGGTTCTCCCAGTCGTCTTCCACAAAGCGGATGTCGTTCTTTTTCAGGTCAAACCCCAGCGCCTCCAGCGAGCCCAGATACAGCTCAAGGATGTTGCTGGGCGCGGGTTTCAGGACTACCTGGTACTGGTAGTACTGCTGGTAGCGATTGGGGTTTTCGCCATAGCGGCCATCTTTCGGGCGGCGGCTGGGCTGCACATAGGCGGCCTTCCAGGGTTCGGGGCCAAGCGCTCTTAAAAATGTAGCTGTGTGCGAGGTCCCGGCGCCGACCTCCATGTCATAGGGCTGCAACAGCGCGCAGCCCCGCTGGCTCCAATAGTCTTGCAGGCGGAGGATGATTTGCTGGAAGGTGAGCATTATTTTTTAGCGCTGGAAAGACATTGGCAGTTCGTGGGCAACATGTCAGGAGAACATTGGGAAAGCGCTGGAAACACACAGCAGGCAACGGCCCTGCATGGCTTCACACGCAGCCGTGTAAACCGCTAATTCTACGGGTGCGGGTGCACCGCGAGCGCTGCCATTTTCATTTACGCTTCACGGTATGCCCAAAAGCGTGGTCAGCAGCCGCGCAGGAGAACACTATGCAGGATTTTCTCATCATGGGCGGCACTGTAATTGACGGCACGGGCGCCGAGCCGTTGGTAGCCGATGTGGGCGTGAAAGACGGAAAAATCGTCACCGTTGAACGCATTTCTAGCGGTGCAGGCAGCCTTCCAGACGCCGCTCGCGAAACGGTGGTTGACGCCACCGGCCTGTGGGTCACCCCCGGCTTCATCGACATCCACGCCCATGACGACGGCCAGTTGACGTGGGACGAGACCTTCACGCCCAGCATCTTGCACGGTGTCACCACGGTGATGATGGGCAACTGCGGCGTGGGCTTTGCGCCCAAGCGCCCGGGCGGCGAAGACGCGCTGGTCATGCTGATGGAAGGGGTGGAAGACATCCTGGGAGCGGCGCTGCACGAGGGCATCCGCTGGGGCTGGGAGAATGTTCCGCAGTACATGGACGCGCTGGCCCGAACGCCTCGCAGCATCGACTACCTGGTGCAAGTGCCGCACGACCCGCTGCGCATGTACGTGATGGGCGAGCGCGCCGTGGCCAAAGACAAGGCCAAAGATTCAGCCACGCCTGCCGACATTGCCGCCATGCGTACGCTGTTGCATGAGGCCCTGATGGCCGGCGCGGCGGGCTTCAGCACCGGACGCAGCGACAACCACCGCACGTCGGAGGGCAAAGAAACCCCGCCTCGGGCGCCAGCGCTGCCGAGCTGATCGGCATTGTCAAATCTTTCGACAGCGTGGCGCATGGCGTGGTGCAGGTGGTGAGTGATTTTGATTTGCTGCGCGGCCAGCCTGATGATGCCGCCGGTGCGCAAGCGCGCTCTGACGCCGAGTTTGACGTGGTGGAGCAACTGGCCCGCGCGGCTGGCAAGCCGCTGTCCATGAGCTGGCTGCAGCGCGACCCGGGTGGTGCGCAGTATGAGGCGATGCAAAAGCGGGTGGAGGCGGCAGTGGCAGCGGGCTTGCCACCGTACCTGCAGACCGCAGCGCGCGGCATTGGCGCAATCAACGGGCTGGACGCGAGTTTTCACCCGTTCATGGGATTCCCGGCTTACAAAGAGGTAGCGCATCTGCCGCTGGGTGAGTGCGCTGCTGCCCTGCGGGTGCCTGAGCGCAAGGCGAGGGTGCTATCGGAAAAGTCAGACACGCTTTCGGGCGATGGCACGACCGTGCAGATGATGACGCGGCGCAATGCACAGTACCTGGGCTTGCAGGACCGTGGCGTCATCGCCATTGGCCTGCGCGCTGATTTGAATGTGATTGACCCGGTGCGCCTGAGCGTGGGCACGCCGAAGCTGCTGCACGACCTGCCTGCCGGTGGCAAGCGGTTTTTGCAGAAGGCACAGGGCTATGTGGGCACTTGGGTGAATGGCGAGCAGGTTCAAAGTGCAGGTGTCATCACCACGGCGCGGCCAGGGCGGCTGGTGCGCATGGGGCGGGCGTTTGAGGTGAATTGGCTCTGTAGGGGGTAAAATTCCCTATAGCCCTTATTACACCTACATAGTTAGCTATTGTTTATATAGCATTCTGTTTTTGCGCCTGATCTGGCCCATGGCCGCAAGCAAGACAATGCCGACTGCCAATATCCACAGCGGCCAAAGCCAAAAGCGCGACACCCACCACGCAAACGGCGTGATGCCGCCACCGCTGGCCACCGTGCCAGTGCGGCCCTGCACAGTGCCCAGCAGCACGCCGCGCGTGTGCCGGGGCAAGGCCTGCGTGACGCGGCCGTTGTGGTCGATGATGACGGTGTCGCCGGTGTTGGTGGCGCGGATGAAAGGCCGCTCAAACTCCAGCGCGCGCATGCGCGAGATGTTGAGGTGCTGGTCGATGGCGACGGTGTTGCCAAACCAGCCGATGTTGCTCAGGTTCACGAAGATCGTAGGCGCCTTGGCCGGGTCCATGAAACGCGCGGCCAGCTCTTCGCCAAACAAGTCCTCGTAGCAAATATTGGGGGCCAGACGCTGGCCTTGCCACTCGAATGACGGCTGGCCCACCGCGCCGCGGTTGAAGTCACCCAGCGGGATGTCCATCATCTTCGTAAACCATTTGAACAGCGGCGGAATGAATTCGCCAAACGGCACCAAGTGGTGTTTTTCATAGCGATAGGCTTGCGCTGGCTGTGGCGCAGTGAGTGGCCAGGCTGCACCAGGCTGGGGCTTGATCGCCACGGCGGAATTGGTGTAACCCGCCTCAAAATTGCCCAGCGGCACGCCAAACATCACGGCCTGCTGGCCGGCCAGAAACGGCTTGCTAAGCGTCTCCCAGTAACCTTCAGGCAATTGCTGTGGCAGCAGGGGTATGGCGGTCTCGGGTGCCACGATCAGCGACGCCTCTGTCCGTCCCATCTGCTCGGCATACCATCGCAGGGCATCGGCCACGCCTGTGCCAGGCTGAAATTTTTCATCTTGGGGAATGTTGCCTTGCAGCAGGGCAATGCTGAGCGTTGAGCCTGCGCTACTGAATTCTTTGTGAACGATGCGCGGCAGCAGATAAGCTCCCAGTGCAGCGACTAGAACGAGTGCACCAGCGCGCATCACCAGTCTTGCAGCCCTTGGCCTGTGGCTGGCGTCCTGCGTTAGGGCAATCTGCGCTGGGGCAATCGCCGGCTCCCGCAACCAACTCGCGCCCAGGCTAGCCAAAAACGCAGCCATTGCAGCCAGACCGTAAGCGCCAATGTACTTTGCAAAAATGCCCAGCCCGTCAATGTGCGCATACCCCGCCGCGCCCCAGCCAAAACCGGTGAACCAGATACCCCGCGCCATTTCAGCCAGCATCCACAGCGATGCAAATACAATAGCAGACCATGCTTTATTGACGGGGGCCACCCGCGCAAACAGGGTTACAAATAGTGCACAGGCACCAGCGTAATACAGTGCAAGCGTGCCCGCCAGGGCAAAGACTGCGATTGCGGCCAGCGGGGCAGCCAGGCCCCCGTAGGTGTGCATGGCAACATACAGCCACCAGAACGTGCCAGACAGCCACGCGGTGGCAAAAAGCCAGCCCAGCCAGGCACCTTGGCGGGGCGTGGCACAGCCATGCAGTTGCCACGCCAGCGTGCCCAGTGCCAGCAGTTGCAACCAGCCCACCGGTTGCCCGTCCCAAGGCGAGCCTATGGACGCCGCATGGGCCAGGCCGGCGACAACGATGGCGACGGGACGCCAAATCGCCATCACCTTGCGGCTCCCACGGTGCGATCGGCGTAGCAAACGCAGTAGCTCAGCGCGCCGTCGGAGAGACTTTGAACCACTTCACGGCCCCGCCCTTGGTGTGCTGGACAAGGAAGTTAAGGCCTGCCAGCGTGTGCTGCTCGCCGCGCTTGGGCACATGTCCCATCTCGTGCGCAATCAGGCCGCCGATGGTGTTGAACGCGTCCGGCGCGTCCGAGGCGGCAAGCGTCACGCCAAAGGCCTCGTCAACCCGTTCAATGGCGGTGTCGCCGCTGACGCGGTAGGTGCGGTCCGCCAGGGCAAAGATGTGGCCTTCGTCTTCGGCAATGTCAAATTCATCCTCGATTTCGCCCACAATCTGTTCCAGCACGTCTTCGATAGTGATGATGCCGGCGACACGGCCAAACTCGTCAATCACCACGGCCAGGTGGTTGCGGTTGCCACGAAACTCGCGCAGCAAATCGTTAAGGCCCTTGCTTTCGGGCACAAAGACGGCAGGGCGCAGCAGGGCGCGGATATTGAGCTCGGGCGCGCGCTGCAGCTTGAGCAAATCTTTGGCCATCAGGATGCCAATGATGTTTTCCCGCTCACCCTCAAACACCGGAAAGCGCGAGTGCGCTGTGTCAATCACCGCATGCAGCAGGTCATCGAAGGGCGCGTTGATGTCGATCAGGTCCATCCGGGTGGCCGCCACCATGACGTCGCCTGCGCTCAGGTCCGCCATGCGGATCACGCCTTCCAGCATGGCACGGGATTCGGCGCCGATGATGTTGTTGTCCTCGGCCTCGGCCAGGGTTTCGATCAGCTCCGCCTTGGAGTCAGGGCCGGGATTGATGAACTCGGCCAGCTTCTGCAAAAAAGTGCGCTTGTCTTCCTTGTCCGGCAGGGAGCCGGACAGTCGCGCGGGTTGTGTGTCTGACACTGACGTAGGGCAGGGTGCCGTTGTTGCGGGACCCCGAGCATTGTTGCGGGACCACAAGGATAGCGGATTGCGCCAGGGCTGGGGGGTGCCTTCAAGCAGAATTCAGGCGGGCAGATCTGGACGGCTCTCACCCGCCCCGCAGCGGGCGCGCTGGGCACTGGCAAGAAAGTCCCAAAAATACTTGGCCTGGACCTTGATGCGGTAGTCGGCCTGGGCCAACTGCTCTTCCAGCATTTCGGTCATGCGGGTGTCAAACGTGGGGGGCGTGAGGCGCAGGTAGGCCTCTGACTCAGAGCCATCGCGCTCGACCGTTGCACCCGCGTTGCGCGCAATCTTCAGCATCGCCGAGTTCTCGCTTAGAGCGTGGATGAACATCAGGTCGACGTCGTCATTGCGCGCATGCATGGCAGCGCGGTCAAACAGGCGGGCGCCATAGCCTCGCCCGCGTGCCGCCTTGTTGACCGACACGCCAAACTCGGCGCAGGATTCACAATTTTTGTCAGGCGCGTAGGCTAAGTGCGCCATTGCCAACAGTTCAAGCTTGCGGTTGTAGATGCCAAAAATCTCGTCGCGCTCAAAATTGAGGCTGTCCACGTAGCGCTGGATCTGCTCATCATTGGCAAGGTAGCCAAAGCGCAGGTAGCGGTCACGCTCATCCAGCGCCAGCAGGTGCGTAGCAATTCTTTCGCGGTGGTTCGCGCCCAGGCAGCGGATGGGTACCATCAAGGGCGCAGGTTTTTCTTTCATATCCTTGGGCGTGCGATCTGCGGGCGCACGCAAGTCATCCTTGCCAGCTTCCAAAGAGGCCTTCAAGAACGCTTTTGTTTCAGTCATTACGTCAATATAAGGGTTTTCCCTAAAATCTCCAACGGCAGTGTGCCCAAAACTGCGACTGGAATAGGGGAAAGGCTCCAAATTTACGATTTCAGGGCGGCATTGCCACAGGGATTTCCTCAGATCGGCACGGCTGTGGTCGATTTGACCCGATCCAGTACAAAACTTGTCTTGCAGTCCTGCACGCTGGGGTGTTTGAGCAGGGTGTCCATCACAAAATGCGAGTAAGCGTTCATGTCACTCACGATGACGCGCAACAGGTAATCCATTTCACCACTGAGCGCGGCGCACTCCACCACTTCGGGCCAGGTTTGAACGCTGGCACGGAACAGGTCCATGGGGTTGCGCTTGTG
>JAYVNK010000026.1:0-7535 GCA_043758475.1 Comamonadaceae bacterium
CGTCATAAATGATGTTGTAGTAACGAATCTCGACGCCGTTGTTTTCGGCCTGCTTGCGCGCCTGAGCGTCTGCGCGGGTGTTGAACCCGATCAGCACGGCCTTGGAGGCAATCGCCAGATTCACGTCGGATTCGGAGATACCGCCGACACCGGAGTACACCAGCTGAACCTTGACCTCGTCGGTCGAGAGCTTGAGCAACGATTGCGCCAACGCTTCTTGCGAACCCTGTACGTCGGCCTTGATGATGATCGGCACCATCTTGACAGCACCCGCCGTCATGTCGGTGAACATGTTCTCCAGCTTGGCCGCCTGCTGCTTGGCCAGCTTGGTGTTGCGGAACTTGCCCGCGCGGTAGGTGGCTATCTCACGCGCGCGGCGCTCATCAACCATCACCATGAACTCATCACCGGCCTGCGGCACCTCGGTCAAACCCTGAATCTCCACCGGAATCGACGGGCCAGCCGATTTGATCGACTTGCCGTTCTCGTCCAGCATGGCGCGTACACGGCCATAGGTTTGCCCGGCCAGCACCACGTCGCCCGTTTTGAGCGTGCCGGACTGCACCAGAATCGTGGCCACGGGGCCGCGCCCTTTGTCCAGCCGCGCCTCGATCACCAGGCCCTTGGCCATGGCATCCACCGGGGCCCGCAGCTCCAGCACCTCGGCCTGCAAGAGCACCTGCTCCAAGAGAGCGTCAATGCCCTGCCCGGTCTTGGCAGACACGGGAACAAAAGGCGACTCGCCGCCAAATTCTTCGGGCACCACTTCTTCGACCACCAGCTCGTTTTTCACGCGCTCGGGGTTGGCATCGGGCTTGTCGATCTTGTTGATGGCCACGACGATGGGCACGCCCGCCGCCTTGGCATGCTTGATGGCCTCGCGGGTTTGCGGCATCACGCCGTCGTCAGCCGCCACAACCAGGATCACAATGTCGGTGGCCTTGGCACCCCGGGCACGCATGGCCGTGAAGGCCTCGTGGCCGGGCGTGTCAAGAAACGACACCATGCCACGCGCGGTTTCGACGTGGTAGGCACCAATGTGCTGGGTGATGCCACCGGCCTCACCCGACGCCACTTTGGCGCGGCGGATGTAGTCCAGCAAAGAGGTCTTGCCGTGGTCCACGTGGCCCATGACGGTAACCACGGGGGGGCGCGGCAAAGACCCAGCGTCTTGTTGCAGCACTTCGTCCTGGGTGAAAGCTTCTGGGTCGTCCAGCGACGCCACGACCGCTTTGTGGCCCATTTCCTCCACCAGGATCATCGCCGTGTCCTGGTCCAGTGGCTGGTTGATGGTGACCATCTGGCCGAGTTTCATCAAGTGTTTGATCACCTCCGACGCCTTGACGGCCATTTTGTGTGCCAGCTCGGCCACGGTGATGGTCTCTGGCACGTGCACTTCCAGCACGCGCGCTTCCACCACCACTGCCGGTGCGTGGTCTTCGTGGCTGCGGTCATTGCTGCCGCGTCGACCGCGTGGGCCAGCGCGCCAATTGCCGCCCCGCCCCGCACCGCCACCGGTGTCGCCGCGTGTGGGAATCGCCTTTTTCTTGGCTGGGTCGCCCGCCCAGCTGGACGACAGCTTGGCTGATTTGACTTCCTTGCCTGCGCCGGCGGGGGCTGCGCCTGTTGTGCCTGCTGCGCCTGGCCTGGCGGGTCGGGCGGCGGCCGTGCCTGGAGGCGGCTTGTGCAGCGTGCCTTTCATGCCGGCCTTGGCGGCATCGGCTGAGCCGGGCTTGACCGCCGGTTTCAATTCTTCCGGCTTCTTCGCCACGATCAGTTTTTTGGGCGGTGCCGACATCATCAGGCGAATGCCGGCCGCCTCGGCCTCGGCTTTGCGGCGTCGGTCGCCCAGGTCTGCGGCGCGTGCCACTTCCTCGGCTGCGCGGGTTTTGGATTCCAGAGCTGCCTTGTCCCGTGCTTCGGCCTGGGCCAGCGCCAGGGCTTTTTCCTTCTCGGAGGCCTGCAGTTTTGCTGCTACAACAGCAGCTTCAGAAGTTTCATTTTTAGTAGCACTATCGCCAGCCTGAACAAGGGCTACAGCCTTATTTTTTTCCGCAATAGCATCGGCTACGGCAGTTTGTGCGGCGTGCTCGGCGGCGGCGCGTGCGCGCGCTTCCTGCTGCTCACGATCCTGCCGGCGCTGGGCCAGCTCTTCCTCCTGCCGACGGATCAACTCTGCCTGGCGGCGCGCTTCTTCCTCCCGGCGGGCCAGTTCAGCACTGTCGATGACATGCGGTGAATGTATTTCTGCTTCTGGCTCAGCCACGCCAGAATTGACTTCTGCAGGCACATCGGCCCCGTCTTCCCGGCGGATGAAGGTGCGCTTTTTGTGGGTGACCACGGGCACCGTGCGGACCTTGCCAAAGGAGTCAGCCTGCTTGATCTCAGTCGTCGATCTTTTTACCAGCGTGATCTTTTTCCGATCAAGGCTGACGGTGCCATGGCTGGCATGCAGGTGGCTCAACAGGCTGTGCTTGTCAGCGTCTGTCAGCGTGTCAGACGCGGTGGTCTTGGCCACGCCCGCAGATTGCAGCTGCTCAAGCAGCGTGGCAGTTGATTTTTTGAGTTCGGTGGCAAACTCGGCGACGGTCGTACTGGACATTTGTTGTGTAACCTTTAAGCATAATCATTGCACTTGAGCGTCAGCGTCATTGGTGAACCAATGCTCGCGCGCTTTCATGATCATGATCTTGGCGTCGTCCGTGGACTGGCCTGTAATATCAGTGAGTTCGTCGACCGCCAGGTCGGCCAGGTCATCCCGCGTGTGAACGCCAGCGTCGGCCAGCTTTCCAATGAGTTCGGGCGTGAGTCCTTCAAGGTCGCGAAGGTCCTGAGAGACTTCGTCAACGCTTTCTTCGTGGGCAATTTCCATGGTCAGGAGCGCGTCTTTGGCGCGCGTGCGCAGCTCGTTGACGGTGTCTTCGTCGAAGGACTCGATCTCCAGCATCTCCTGCAGCGGCACGTAGGCCACTTCTTCCAGGCTGGTAAAGCCTTCGGCAATCAGGATGTCGGCGATTTCCTCGTCCACGTCGAGCTTTTCCATGAACAGCTTGCGGCCCGAATCGGTTTCGGTAGCCTGCTTTTCAGCCGACTCTGCGGCGTCCATGATGTTGATTTTCCAGCCCGTCAAATCGGACGCCAGGCGCACGTTCTGGCCGCCGCGCCCAATTGCGATGGCCAGGTTTTCTTCATCGACCACCACATCCATGGCGTGGCGTTCTTCATCGACCACGATAGACGACACATTGGCCGGGGCCAGGGCGCCAATCACAAACTGCGCCGGGTCTTCGCTCCACAGCACAATGTCCACGCGCTCGCCCGCCAGCTCATTGGTCACGCCGTTCACACGGGTGCCACGCACGCCAACACAGGTTCCAATCGGGTCAACGCGTTTGTCATGCGACAGCACGGCGATTTTGGCGCGCGAGCCAGGGTCGCGGGCGCAGGATTTGATCTCCAGCAGGCCCTGCTCAATCTCGGGCACTTCGTTTCGGAACAGCTCCATCATGAACTCGGGCGACGAGCGCGACAGGATGATCGGCGCGCCACGAAGCGTCAGATCGACCTCCATGATCATGGCGCGAACCCGGTCGCCTGAGCGCAGGTTTTCCTTGGGGATCATGTCACCGCGGCGCAAGCGGCCTTCCACGCGACCGCTCTCCACAATGATATCGCCCTTGTCCATGCGCTTGACGGTGCCTACAAAAATCTTGTCGCCACGCGACATGAAATCGTTGAGCAGCATCTCGCGCTCGGCATCGCGGATTTTTTGCAGGATGACCTGTTTGGCTGCCATGGCACCAATGCGGCCGATGGGCACCGATTCCACGGTTTCTTCGATGTACTCATCGACCTCGATGTCAGGGATCTGCTCTTTGGCTTCAAACAGCAAGATTTCCTGGTCGGGCAATTGAAGGCCGGCTTCATCAGGCACCACGTGCCAGCGGCGGAAAGTCTCGTAGGCGCCGCTGTCGCGGTCTACGGCCACGCGGATATCCACCTCGCCCTGGTGCAGTTTTTTGGTGGCTTGGGCCAGCGCCGCCTCAACGGCGCCAAACACCACATCACGCTCGACGCTTTTCTCGCGTGAGATGGCTTCCACCAGCATTAACATTTCGCGATTCATGCCATGACTCTCCTGTATCAATCTCAGTCGTTTGTGGCCGGCGGGTCGTCTTTGACACCCCGGCCCTTGAAACTCACGATGGGTGCCAGCCGCGCCTCGCGCAATTCATCCAGCGTAAAACCCAGTGCCTGCAATGGCGCAGGCGGCCTTTTCTTGCTGACTTTTTGCCCCGGCTTCACCGCAGGCGCATCGCTCCAGACGATTTGCCAGCCACCGGTTGCCTGCACCCGCTCCAGCGCGCCGCGAAACTTCTTGCGTGTGGCGTTGACCTGGCCCTCGGCTGCGGCCCCAATCGGTGCCTTTAGCGACACGTCAATCACATGCCCCGCAAAGCGTTCAAAATCTTTTTCATGCCGCAAAGGGCGGTCAATGCCGGGCGAGGACACCTCAAGCCGCTTGTATTCAACCCCATCCACTTCCAGCGCAAACACCAGTTGGCGCGTCACCTTTTCGCAGTCTTCAACATTGACAAACTGCTCGGATGCCAGACCGGGCACTGCGCTTTCATCCGCTGTAGGCTTGATCCCAGGCTTGCTTCCAGGCTTCTCCCAGGGCAAGTCAATCGTGATGCGCAGCAACCCGCCAGCGGAGCGTTCAATCTCCACCAGGTCGTAACCCAATCCGGTCACGGTTTGCTCGACGATTTCCTGAACTGCCACTGACAACCCTGCCTCAAATTACCTAAAACTTCCCGAACTGCTACATCTGTCTGGCGCACCCAGTTGCAACAACCACCCATAAAAACAACCACCCATAAAAACAATCGCCCAAAAAAAACGGGCGGTAGATACCCGCCCGTTTGGTCGTGAGCTTTGGATTATAACTTAATTTGTCATTTCAGGCACCCCGCACCGAGCGGCGCGTCAAGCTGCGCCTGCCGCTGCCAGCAGCGTGCGGGTGTACTCATGCACCGGTGCCGCAAATACCTGCGCCATCGGGCCGGATTCGACGATTTCGGCATCGCGCATGACCATCACGTAGTGCGCCATGGCCTGGATCACGGCCACGTCGTGGGTGATGAGCAAATAGCTTAAACCCCGCTCGCGTTGCAGGCGCTGCAGGAGCTGCAATACCTGCTTCTGGATCGTCACGTCCAGCGCGCTGGTGGGCTCGTCTAGCACCAGGAGTTGCGGCTGCACGATCAGGGCACGCGCAATCGCCATGCGCTGGCGCTGGCCACCCGAGAACTCATGCGGATACCGCGTGAGCAGGTTCGGGAATTGCGACTCCAGCATACCAACCTCTGAAAGCCCTCGCACCACCTGCACACGGCGCTCTTCTTTTGAGAGTTTTGGTGCGTGGACCAATAGCCCTTCGCCGACGATTTCTTCAACTGTCAGGCGTGGCGAGAGAGATGAGAACGGGTCCTGAAAAACCACCTGCATGATTTTGCGAAGTGACGGGGCAATGCCGCGTCCCCCACCCGCACGACTGACGGCCGAACTGCTGCCCGCCCCCCACGCCTGACCGGCCACGGTCAAATCGCCACTGTGCGGCAACAAGCCCAACGCCGCCAATGCCAGCGTGGATTTGCCTGACCCCGACTCCCCCACCACACCGAGCGTCTGGCCCGGCAGCACGTCAAAACTGGCAGCTTTGACGGCCACAAATTCACCTTTTTTGAACCAGCCGCGCATGCCGGGAATGGGCACGGGGTAGATCACGCGCAGCCCCTCGGCATGCAATATGGCCCCCACGCTCGTCACTGGCGTGTACTCGCTGCCCCCCGAGGGGGCTAATTTTTCCAGGGGCGGCCCGGTGTTCTCGAAGAGCGGCGAAGCCAAAAATTGCCCGCTCGCCCCTACCGCGACTTCCACAACATCCCGCAGCGGAGCGCTGTCAATCAGCTTGCGGGTGTAGGCATGCTGCGGGTTGGCAAACACCTCGCGCACCGGGCCTTGCTCCACAATGTGGCCATTTTCCATGATGACCACCCGGTCCGCAAACTTAGCCACCAGGTTCAGGTCATGGGTGATCATCAGCACCGCCATGCCGTTTTGCTGTTGCAGGTCGGCGATCAAATCAAGGATCTGGGCGCGCACGGTTACGTCCAGCGCGGTGGTGGGCTCGTCGGCCAGCAGCAATTTGGGCTTGCAGGCCAGCGCCATGGCAATCATGGCGCGCTGGCGCTGGCCACCGCTGAGCTGATGCGGGTAGGCACTGGCGCGGCGCCCGGGCTCGGCAATGCCGGTACTTGCTAATAATTTAATAGCTGACTGTTCAGACTGGACGCGGGATAGACCCTGTTTTAGCTCTAAAATCTCGGCAATTTGAGCGCCAATGGTCATCACGGGGTTCAAGGCCGTCATCGGCTCCTGGAAAATCATCGCAATGTCTTGCCCGCGCAGGCCGCGAAGCTGCTGCGCGGGAATGCTGAGCAAGTCGATGGCGGTACCTTGCGCTTCCCCGCGTAACCTCGCAGGTTCTGCCTGAAACAGCGCCTGGCCGGTGACAGATGCGTCTTGCGCTAGTCTGAGCAAGCTCAGCGCGGTCACGGTTTTGCCCGAGCCGGATTCACCCACCAAAGCCAGCTTTTCCCCTGGAGCGATTGAGAAATCGATGCCGTGGACCACTGCGTTGCCGCCGAACGAAATCGTCAAGTTCTTGACGTCAAGCAAGGGTTTCGCTGGGGAATTTTCCGACGGGCCGCCCCTAGGTTCTGGAACAGCGGCGGAGCCAAAATCAGCCCCCCCGGGGGGCAGCGCAGTACGCGAAGCGACAAGCGTGGGGGTCATAACGCTGCCTTGCGGGGGTCCAGCGCATCGCGCAATGCATCGCCCATGAAAGTCAGCAGCAGCAGCGTCACCACCAGCACAGCAAAGGTAGACAGCGATATCCACCAGGCATCGATGTTGTTTTTGCCCTGTGACAGCAGCTCCCCCAGTGACGGCGTCCCCGGCGGCACGCCCAGCCCCAGAAAATCGAGCGAGGTGAGCGCCAGAATCGCCCCGCTCATGCGAAACGGCAAAAACGTTACCACGGGCGTCAGGCTGTTGGGCAAAATGTGCCGCCAGATGATCTGCCAGTTGCCCACGCCCAAGGCGCGCGCAGCCCGCACGTAGTCCAATTGCCGGTTGCGCAGAAATTCTGCCCGCACATAGTCCGACAGCCCCATCCAGCCAAAAAGGCTGAGCAAAATCAACAGCAGGTTGATGCTGGGCGCAAACACAGCGCTGAAAATGATCAGCAGGTATAGCTCGGGCATTGACCCCCAAATCTCAATGAAACGCTGGAACGCCAGGTCCGTCTTGCCGCCAAAAAAGCCCTGCAGCGCCCCCGTGACGATGCCCAGCAGCACGCCCACAAACGTCAACGCCAGCGCAAAAAGCACGCTGACGCGAAAGCCGTAGATCAGTTGCGCCAGCAGGTCGCGGCCCCGGTCGTCGGTGCCCAAAAAGTTGTCGCGCGT
>JAYVNK010000027.1:0-7519 GCA_043758475.1 Comamonadaceae bacterium
AAGCCGGCAATCGTTGCCTGAACCACTGGCAGCAGCCCATACAGTATCAATGCAATCAACGCAGGCAACTCGCCAAAACCGACCAATGGCACAGCGATGGCCAGCACCGCTACGGGCGGAAAAGTCTGGCCCATCGATACCAGCGCCTGCACCATGCCGCTGAATTGGCGACCTGCCCGCAACGTGATGAAGATTCCCACTGCGGTGCCAATGGCAACCGATACCAGGCTGGAAATACCCACCAGCTTGCAGTGCTGCCATAGCAGTTGGCCAAAAGGCTCCTGCAGGTACACCGGGCGCTCCAGCGTGGGGAACAGGCTCGCAAACAGTGGCTTCGAATAGGGCAGGTATACCACCAGCGCCAGCAATGCCAGCGCGGACCACAGCAGGTGATCCTGCCAGAAACGGTAACCAAGAGCCTGATGTGCGCTCGGCAGTGCTGGCATCATGCGTCACCTTGCCCGTTGCCGCTCACTTCCCGCGTCCTGAAAACATCCGCCACATGCAATACGCCCGCAGGATTGCCTTCTCTGTCCACCAGATTCACGCGATCCAGATGGTGCGCAGACATCAATGACACGGCTTCCCTCAGCGTGGCGTCGTGGGGCAGCGCCAGGCCCGCGCCCGCCGGCTCAGCGCGTGCGTAGCGATTTGCCTGCTGCAACGACAGCAGCTTGATGCCAATGTCGCTGCGCCCCACAAAGTCCACAACGAAATCATTGGCAGGGCTGGCCAGCAGGTCCAAGGGTGTGCCAACCTGCGCAATCTTGCCTCGGTCCAGCAGCACAATCCGGGTCGCCAGCAGCAAAGCCTCTTCAATGTCGTGAGTCACCAGCACGATGGTTTTGCCAGACACCGCATGCACGCGTTTCATCGCAATTTGCAGCGCCGCTCGCGTGGCGGGGTCCAGCGCGCCAAAGGGCTCGTCCATCAGCAGAATATCCGGGTCGCCCGCCAGCGCGCGCGCCACGCCAATGCGCTGCTGTTGCCCGCCCGAGAGCTGGTGCGGGTAACGGCTGCGGTACAGCGCGGGGTCGAGCTGGAACAGGGTCAGCAGCTCGGTCACACGCGCTTCGATTTTTTGCGCACTCCAGCCCAGCATTTGCGGCACGGTGGCAATATTGCGCGCCACTGTCCAGTGGGGGAACAGCCCCACCGATTGAATCGCATACCCCATGCGCAAGCGCAGGTCGCGCACCTTGAATTTGTAGATTTCTTCACCATTGAAAAGAATCTTGCCCGCGTCATGCGCTTCCATGCGGTTGATCATTTTCAGCACGGTTGATTTGCCCGAGCCGGACGGGCCGATGACCACTACAAACTCTCCGCGCTCAATCTTCAGGTTGAGCCCTTCAATCACGGGCACACCGTCGTAGGATTTGCCAATGGCCTGAAACTCGATCATGGCTGCGGTCCCCGCGTCAACGTGATCAACAAATTGAACACTGCATCTACCCCCACCGCCAGCGCGATGACGGGCAACACGCCCAGCAGCACAAGGTCTGGCGCACTGCTGAACAGCCCTTCAAACATGATTGCCCCCAGACCACCCGCGCCGATCAGCGCGGTGACCGTGGCCAACCCGACTGCCTGGATGGCGGCGGTGCGCACCCCGGCCAAAAGCACAGGCAGCGCCAGCGGCAACTCAATGCGCAGGAAAATCTGCGCCTGCGTCATGCCCATGCCGCGCGCTGCGTTCACCGCAGCAGAAGGCACCGCCTCAAAACCTGCCAGCGTGCCGCGCACCACCGGCAGCAGGCTGTACAGCGTCAACGCGATCACGCCCGGAGCAATGCCTACCCCGCTGATGCCCGCGCGGGCCAGCCACGGCCAGGCGGCGGCCAGCAATGCCAGCGGCGCCATCAGCAAGCCAAACAGCGCAATTGACGGAATAGTCTGGATGACATTGAGCACGGGAAACAGCGTTTGACCCGCAGCGCTGTGCCGGGAAATCCACCAGCCCAGCGGCACGCCAATGCACAGCGTGGGCAGCAGCGCCTGCGCCACGATTTGCACATGGCGCAGGATAGCCGCTGCAAACACGTCAGACCGGTTGGCGTATTCCTTAATGATTGACAGGTCATTACACGCACCTTGCGCCAGCAACAGGCTGATGGAGAGCACCACCGCCGCCAACATGGCCATGCGCGCCGCAAGTCCCGCTTTCAGGCGCTGCAGAGCATCCGTTGCCATGAGCCAGAAAATAACCACCAACGACCAAAATGCGCCGCCCAGGGAGGTGCGGGCAAACGGCAGATCAGGCCGAACCAGTTGACCGGCCTGCCAGCCCGCGAGGGTGACCCACGCCGCAATCAATGCCGATGCGCCAACGGCCTGGAGCCAGAGTACGGACCTCTTGGGCGGCGTGAATGGCAACGCCAGCAGTGCAAGCAGCAGCCCAAGAATTAAGACTGGATAAAGCGCCGGAGAAAAAGTGGTTGCTAGAGCTTCTGCAGGGGCGGCTGCAAGCGGCGAAGTTAGCGCCTTGGCAGCCGCAGCCGGGTTATGCACAACCTTCCAAAAAAACACTGGCTCGCCCGACAGCATTCGGTTGGGGGCCACGCGCAAAAACGGCAAGCCGATCAGGGCACAAACGGCAACAACCGACAGCACCGCGCTGACGGGATTCCACCGCGCGGGACGCGCACGTGAATCGCCGTCCGGCCCGGTCATGGCAAGGCTACTTGATCAGCCCCTTGGATTTGAGGAAATCGCCGGCCACTTTTTTGGCATCCTGGCCTTCGATCTGGATCCTGGCGTTGAGCACCTGCAAGGTGGGGCCGTCCAGCGCCTTGAACACGGGCTCCAGAATGGTTTTGATTTTGGGGTTTTTTGCCAGCACCTCGGCGCGAATGATCGGCGCGGGGGCATAAATCGGCTGCGCCCCTTTGGGGTCGTCCATGATGACCAGACCCAGCGCCGCCACCGGGCCATCGGTGCCATAGGCCATTGCAGCATTGACGCCGGAAGTTTTTTCGGCCGCCGCCTTGATCGTCACTGCCGTGTCGCCACCGGCCAAGGTCAAAATTTGATCGGGCTTGAGCTTGAAGCCATAGGCGCTTTGAAAAGCCGGCAGTGCGTCCGAGCGCTCCACAAACTCGGCCGACGCGGCCAGCTTGAACTGCCCGCCCGCACCAATCCACTTGCCCATGTCGTCTAGCGTTTTGAGCTTGTTGGCGGCTGCAACGTCTTTGCGCACCGCGATGGCCCAGGTATTGTTGGCGGGCGAAGGCTCCAGCCAGACGATTTTATTTTTCTCAAAATCCAGCGCTTTCACGCGCTCATAACCCGCCTTGAGGTTTTTCCAGACGGGGTTGGACTCTTCCGAGAACATGAAGGCGCCATTGCCCGTGTACTCCGGGTAAATGTCAATTTCGCCCGCCGTGATGGCACTGCGCATGATCTTGGTGTTGCCCAGCGCCGTCTTGTTTTCAACCTTGATGCCGTTGGATTCCAGCACCAGCACCAGCACGCTGCCCAGCAGCTTGCCCTCGGTGTCGATTTTTGAGCCTACTTTGACCGGTGCTGGCTGCTGGGCCAATACGCTGCCCGCCAGCAGGCCGTTGAGCAGGCCTGCCATAAGCAAGGCCATGGAGGACATCAGTACGGTTCTGCGTTGGGGTGTTTTCATGGTGAAGCCTTTCAATTTGGAGTGTTGGGACGGCCTGTGGAATTCGCGCCATCCATCCGTAGCGTGCAAGATAGCTTTTGTGCTCGGTCAATTATGCACAGCCGCACTGCAAACCGTTTGTGTGCAGACGTACCAGCGTTTTGCCGGTGGCCGCTATTGCGCGATCATTCTCAGCCAATCTTTCGACCATTCACTTCCCCGACTGCGGATCCGTCTGGGCTTGGCGATAAACCCGGTCAAGCAAATAACCCGCAGCGACAGACCGAAATTTCTCGTCCTGCATGACGCGCCGGAAGATATCGTCATTGCCCTCCATGCGGTCAATGAACAGGCCGTCCAGAGCTTGGTCAAACACCAATTTGAAATTCTCGATTGTGTTGGCTTGCGCGGCTTGGCGAATGTCGTCACGCGCCACGGCCTGCGCTTCGATTTGATCAAAGAACAGCTGATCAGCCGTCGTGAATGCCGTTCCAAAGCGGTCGTTGAGCTGCTTCACCAATGTTGACAGAGGCAGTTCTTCGTCCTCGCTGTTGCCCGCGTGACGCACAGGTGCATCGGGCTCATTGAGCGTGTTTTGTCCGATCAAGCGCAACAAGTTCATCGCCACTGCGGCGAGCTCGCACACCAGATAGTTGGTGTCGAACTTGCCAGAGGGCAGACGCTTCAGATCCATATCGGTCTTGAACTCCGAATGCTGACTTGGGGTTTTGCCAAACTGCTCATGCGTGGCATGGCCCGAGTACAGCGCAATGATGCCCTAAAGTGCCGCCGGTTACCGTGACCGCCATAGGCATTGGTGCGCACCCGAGCAGGCTTGCATGCCAATAACGCACGGCCGCAGAGGGGCGATGAGTTCCAGCTTGGCGCGCGGCTCGATTGGGACGGGGAAGTCCCCTTCATTCGCTATGTCGCACAGCCACCGACGGTTGCACGTTCGTATCCCATGTGATACATTTGGCACAGGCTCGAAGTGCGCCAAACCGCAACGTATGCCGATTGGTTTGCCAGCCTCCGCGATCGAGCGGCGAAGGTTCGAATAGACATCCGCATTCGTCGTTTGTCTCTTGGGAATCCAGGTGACGCGAAGCCTGTCGGGGAAGGGGTTTCGGAACTCCGAGTGAACTACGGCCCTGCTACCGCATCTACTTCATTCAGAAGGGGAATGAGTTCATCTTGCTGCTTGCTGGCGGCGACAAGGCCAGCCAGGATCGGGACATCCGTGACGCCAAAACACTCGCGCGTGACCTTTAGGAGATTCAAATGCCCAAGACCATCACTATTTCGTGGGATCCTGCGGAACACCTCAAAGACGAAGGCGACATGGTCGCCTACCTTGAGGCTGCGCTCGAAGAAGGCGACCCTAGGCTCGTTGCTGCAGCGCTTGGCGATATCGCCCGCGCAAAGGGTATGTCTCAAGTAGCTCGCGAGGCCGGGCTTGGCCGCGAGAGTCTCTACAAAGCGCTCTCGCCGGCTGGTAACCCCGAGTTCGCCACAATCCTCAAGGTAGTCGCTGCGCTTGGCCTGCAACTTCATGCTGCGCCAGTAAGCCCTAGAAGTGGAGGCTAACCCTTTTCAGGGACTTCCAAGTAAGTCAAGCGGGGTATGAAGCGCTATGAGAAATGGAAAGACATTGCCCGGATTTCCGGGCCGATGGGTCTACGGGTCATCAAGGGATTTCACGACGAAGCCCTGTTGGGGTGAGTGGAAAGGCTTTCGCTCGTCCCGTCTCGGGCTCCAATGGCGGGTCATCTATCAAGTTGTCGTTGATGTTTTGATGATTCAGGTTGTCCAGGTCACCGCTCACGATTACAGGAGGTTATGAAATGAAGCTGTTCCGCCTCGCAAAAACAAGAGTTGAGGTGTCGGTGGGTGAGTCGGTGCGCATCCTGCGCGAACTCCAGGAGCTTAGCCAGAGCCAATTGGCAGAGGTTTCTGGAATTCCGCAATCCACGATCTCTGCTATTGAGAACGGGCGCGTCAATCTGGGTATTGAGCGGGCGAAGATGCTCGCCCGCGCACTGCAATGCCATCCATCGGTGCTGGTGTTTCCAGGTTGGGAAGTTCCTCTCAATCTGGCGGCATAGCGAGTCATCCCTTGGGCGCAGCACCCAACCCAGCCCGCAGGCGTGCCGGGCGGCTGTGGAGAATCGCAGCGCAGGATTCGCGCATGCTATGTAGGCCGGGTGCGCCAACCATCGAGTTCGCGTGACCGAGGCAGCGCGCCAAAAGCACATCTGCGCGAGCTCGAAGCGTAGAGCGGCCACGGACGCCCCGCGCGTTTGCCAACGTGAGTTGCATGGCGCCAGCTCCCCAACTGCCAGCCACCGATTGGCCAGTCGAAAACCATCTCTGCTGGCTCCATCTCCGGGTTGACCCCTGAGTCGAATCGGTCAGAATCCAAAGTATTTCCTCGAGTCTCAAAATCACCATGACCGCACCGAAACTTCCCGCGTTCTACATCTCGCATGGCGGCGGGCCATGGCCGTGGATGGCCGGGCCTCGGCACGATACCCACCGCACTCTGGAGGCTGCGCTGTGCCGGTTGCCTCAACTGGTGGGTGTGACGCCAAAAGCCGTGCTGATGGTATCGGCGCACTGGGAGGGGGATGACTTCACCGTCATGAGCCACCCCAACCCCCCGATGCTTTACGACTACTACGGCTTCCCCGAGAACACCTACCAGATCCAATATGCCGCGCCCGGTGATCCGAAGCTTGCGCAGCAGGTGCAAGGCCTGCTGCAAAGCGCGGGCATTGCCGCGCGGCTTGACCCATCGCGGGGTTTTGACCACGGAACATTCGTGCCAATGGCCGTGATGTATCCCGATGCCAGCGTCCCCGTCGTGCAGCTATCGCTCAAGCGCGGGCTTGATCCGCAAGAGCATCTGGCTGCGGGCCGTGCCGTGGCAGAGCTTCGCGAGGAAGGCGTGCTCATCATCGGCAGCGGGTCGAGCTTCCACAACCTGAGGATGCTTGGGCCGGAGTCGAAAGTGCCATCCGCTGCGTTTGACGATTGGCTTCAGCGCACGCTGGACGGTACGCACATCGCCGAACGCGCCACCGCGCTGGCCGCCTGGGATGCAGCTCCGTCAGCGCGTGTGGCGCATCCACGCGAAGAGCATCTGCTGCCACTGATGGTGGCCGTCGGCACAGCCGAGCAGGACATCGCCACACGCTTCCATCACGAGGAGACCTTTTTTGGCAGCGCCAGCTTGTCGAGCTTTATGTTTGCTGCAACTTGATCATCGCCCTCATGCAACACGTCCCCCTGATCGAACTCACCCGTGGCGGCACGCTGGAGTGCCAGCACTTTGGCTCAGTGGCTGTCGTCAGCGCGCAAGGCAGGCTGCTGGCCCATGCGGGTGACGCGCATTGGTTGACCTTTTCGCGCTCCACGCTGAAGGCGCCGCAAGCCCTGCCGTTTGTTGAAGCGGGCGGGCCGCAGCAATTCAACTTCAACAGCGAGCAAATCGCCCTGCTGTGCGCCAGCCACAGTGGTGAAGCAGCGCACGTTGCCAATGTTGACCAGATGCTCGACAAAGCGGGCTTGACCTACAAGGCCCTGTGCTGCGGCTAGCACGTGCCGGGCATGTTCACCGTGCTGGACATCGCGCCGCCGCCGGACCTGAAGTTTGACGAACGCCACAACAATTGCAGCGGCAAACACGCGGGCCTTTTGGCCTCCTGCGTGCAACATGGCCATACGCTGGACGACTACATTGACCCATCGCACCCGCTCTAGCAGGCCATCCGCCGTGATGTGGCGGGCGCTGCTGGCACGAGTCAGGACGACCTAAAAATGGGCATTGACGGCTGCTCGGCTCCCAACTACGCCATGCCTTTAGCCCATTTGGCGCGCGGCTATGCGCGGCTGGCCAGCGGTGTGCTT
>JAYVNK010000028.1:0-7508 GCA_043758475.1 Comamonadaceae bacterium
TGACACAAAGGTGTAGCCCCTATCGCGCGCGGCGAATTCGGGCTCCTGCACTTTTTCAACGTAAGCTGACATGCCACGCTTGACGTAGTCTTGCGCCAAGTCGAACATGTTGTACCACATGGAATGGATGCCGGCCAGCGTGATGAACTGGTACTTGTAGCCCATGGCACCCAGCTCGCGCTGGAACTTGGCGATGGTCGAGTCGTCCAGATTTTTCTTCCAGTTGAACGAGGGCGAGCAGTTGTAGGCCAGCATTTTGCCGGGATGAACCTTGTGCACGGCATCGGCAAACTTCTTGGCAAACGCCAGGTCGGGCGTACCGGTTTCGCACCATACCAGATCGGCGTAATGGGCGTAGGCGATAGCGCGTGAGATGGCCTGTGCCATGCCCTTGTTGGTTTTGTAGAAGCCTTCGGCGGTGCGCTCACCGGTGAGGAAAGGTTTGTCGTTGTCGTCGTAGTCGCTGGTCAACAAATCGGCGGCTTCGGCATCGGTGCGGGCAATCACCAAAGTGGGCACGCCCATCACGTCGGCGGCCATCCGCGCAGCGATCAGTTTTTGGTTGGCTTCCACGGTGGGCACCAGCACCTTGCCGCCCATGTGGCCGCATTTTTTGACGGATGCCAGCTGGTCTTCAAAGTGCACGCCGGCCGCACCGGCCTTGATCATGGCTTTCATCAACTCAAAGCCATTGAGCACGCCGCCAAAACCGGCTTCTGCATCGGCCACGATGGGCGCGAAGTTGTCGATGTAGCCTTTGTCACCTGCGTCAACGCCTTTGGAGTGCTGGATCTCATCCGCACGGCGGAAGGTGTTGTTGATGCGCTCCACCACGGTCGGCACAGAGTCCACGGGGTACAGCGACTGGTCCGGGTACATGGACGCGTAAGAATTGTTGTCAGCCGCGACCTGCCAGCCAGACAGGTAGATGGCCTTTACACCGGCCTTGACCTGTTGCATGGCCTGTCCGCCGGTCAATGCGCCAAGGCAATTGACGTAGTCTTCAGTGTGCAACAGGTTCCACAGCTTTTCGGTGCCACGGCGCGCCAAGGTGTGCTCGATGGGGAACGAGCCACGCAGGCGCACGATGTCAGCAGCGCTGTAACCGCGCTTGATGCCTTTCCAGCGTGGGTTGCTGGCCCAGTCTTTTTCGAGCGCTTCAATTTGTTGGGCGCGGCTTAGTTGTTCGGTAAGGCTTTGGGGCATGGAAACACTCCTTGGGTTGATTGAAAGGCTGCTGCACCTGTGCACTCGCAAATTGGGTGCCAGCAAAGGAATTTTAAGTCTTATATAAGACTAGTGAAAGCTCTTATGTCTTATATAAGACATAAATTTTTCTCTTTTATTTCAACAGCTTGCGCCAATATTCTTGTATGGTGAAATTTAACTTCTCATATTGAGAAATAATTTTGCACCGCAGCATTCAATATTTCACAATACAAAATTGAAAAATGCACCATGAAAAAGCGCTGAAACCCATTGGCTCAAGCCGACGCGTTGCGTGCCAGCCGCCTTTGCTGGCGCGCCATAACCAGGCTGTAGACGATGATGCTCAAGGTCACCACCGCTATCAAACAAGTGGCTGCTGCGTAGATCGATGGATTTACGCCGCGCCGCGCGTAGCCGAAGATCACCTGGGGCAAGGTGGTCACACCCGGGCCTGACAGAAACTCCGAGATCACCACATCGTCAAACGACAGAGTGAAAGTTAACAGCCACGCAGCCACCAGCGCCTGCGACATATTGGGCAGGGTAACCAGAAAAAACACCTGCATCGGCCTGCAACCGAGGTCCATGGCGGCTTCTTCAATGGACCGGTCCATCTCAGACAGTCGCGACTGGATCACGACAGTGGCATAGGCCATGCCCAGGAGCGTATGACCCAGAACAATGGTGACAAAGCCCCGCTCGGGCCAGCCCACCGCCCGCTGCATCGACACCATCAGCAGCAGCAGCGACAGCCCAATGATGACCTCCGGCATGACCAGGGGCGCGTTGACCATTCCCGAAAACAGCGCACGGCCCCGAAAACGGGCATAACGCACCAGAACAAACGCTGCAAACGCGCCCAGGATGACCGACATTGTGCCGGTAAGCAAGGCCACCTTCAGCGATAAGAAGAAACCCTCCACCAGCCGCGAATCCTCCAGCAGGGCTTGATACCAGCGCCATGAAAACCCGGTGAACACGCCGTCCTGGCGGGTGCTGTTGAATGAGAAGATGATCAGAAAAAAAAGAGGCGCATAGAGAAACAGGAATACCGCGCCCAGCCAGAAGCGACCAAAGTTCCTTTCAGACAAGCGGGTCATGCTGCTTGAGCCTCCTTGGGGCCATTGACGTTGGAAGTGTTCATCGTGCGTTCTTCTGGCCAAGGCTCACGAATCCTGCTCTGCGGTGCGCGCCGCGCTGTAGTGGTTGTACACCCCCAGCGGCAGCAAGATCAGCAGCACCATCACCACCGCCAGCGCCGCAGCGCGGGGCCAGTTGTTGCTGCTGAACATCTCGTCCCACACCACTCGGCCAATCAGCACGTTCTCGGCTCCGCCCAGCAGCGACGGAATCACAAACTCGCCCACCGCGGGAATGAAAACCAGCATGCAGCCGGAGATAATGCCGACCTTGCTGAGCGGCACGGTAACAAGCCAAAACGCCTTCCACGGGCTGGCACCCAAGTCGTGTGCCGCTTCAAGCAGCCGCAAGTCCATTTTGACCAGTGTGGCATACAGCGGCAATATCATGAAAGGGCAGTACACATACGTCATGCCAACCAGCATGGACACGTTGGTGTACAGCAGTTGCACCGGCTCCTGCGTCAGCCCGGTCCACATTAGGAATTGGTTGACCACGCCTTGGTCGGCCAGAATGCCTTTCCACGCGTACACGCGCAACAAAAACGACGTCCAGAACGGCAGCATCACCATCATCAGCAGCAATGGCCGGGTGGCCGGGTTGGCGCGGGCCATGAAATAGGCAAACGGGTAGCCGATGAGCAGGCACAACAGCGTCGTCAGCAATGCAAACTTCAGCGACGTGAGGTAGGCGTCCATGTAGATGGTGTCGCCGAACGCGGTTGCCGCACTGGTCGTGGTGTCGCGGAAGATCGAGGCGTAGTTGTCATACTTCAAGATAAAGCGCCAGGTGCCGGAGGCAGAATCTACCAGTGGCGCAAACGGGTCGATACCGCCAGCCATGTCGGTCACGCTGATGCGCAGCAAAATCAGGAATGGCAGCAGGAAGAACAAGATCAGCCAGATGAACGGCACGCCGATGACGAAGCGCCGCCCCGGGCTCCAGCCAAATCGCGCAGGTTGTTTCATCGTGGGTACTCCCTACTGCGCAAGCGTCACCGGAGCCGTATCGTCCCACCAGAAGAACACGGCGTCGCCCCAGGTGATGCTGCCTGCATTCACCGCATGCCCACCGTCTCCGCGCGTGGTGTTGGTCGTGGTGATCTTGACCCGCTGTCCGTGGGCCATTTCAACGATATAGGTGCTGTAGCTGCCAAAGTAGGCAATATCGCGCACCGTGCCCGTGAAAAGGTTCTGCACCACGCCAGGGTTGACCTTGGCAATCTGAATTTTCTCGGGCCGCACCGCCACCGCCAGCGGCATGTCCAGCGTGCCGCTGATGCCGTGGCCCACGCTGACCACGCCGCTATCGGTGGTGATCTCACAGTGGTCCGCCTCGTCCACCGTCAAGCGGCCTTCAAACAGGTTGATGTTGCCAATGAAATCGGCCACGAAACGGCAATTGGGGAATTCATAAATCTCTTTGGGCGTGCCGACCTGCAGCACCCGGCCCCGGCTCATGACGGCAATGCGCGAGGCCATGGTCATCGCCTCCTCCTGGTCGTGCGTCACCATCACGCAGGTCACGCCGACGGACTCGATGATGTGCATCAGCTCAAACTGGGTTTGCTGGCGAAGCTTCTTGTCGAGCGCTCCCAGGGGCTCATCCAGCAGCAGTAATTGCGGTTTTTTGGCCAGGCTGCGGGCCAGGGCCACACGTTGCTGCTGCCCGCCTGAGAGCTGGTGCGGCTTGCGCTTGGCCAGTTCGCCCAACTGCACCAGCTTGAGCATCTCGTCCACCCGTGCGTGCATCTGGGCACGCGGCATGCCCTCGCGCTTGAGTCCAAACGCAACGTTGTCCCACACGCTCAGGTGTGGAAACAGCGCATACGACTGGAACATCATGTTGATGGGCCGCTCGTAGGGCGGGAAGGACGCGATGTCGACGCCGTTCAAAATCACCGCGCCCGACGTCGGTTTCTCAAATCCTGCCAGCATGCGCAGCAGTGTGGACTTGCCACAGCCCGAACTGCCCAGCAAGGCAAAAATCTCGCCCTTGCGGATGGACAGCGACACCTCGTCCACGGCAACGACAGCCTGCGCGCCTTCGAACCGCTTGACGAGTTGCCGGGTCTGGAGAAAGCCTTCATTTGCCAGCCCATCGCCTGACAACACATTGCCCGCAGAACCCGCCCGTCCCGCCCCCGCACCCAGCAACGCCATCCCGTCCATACCCGCTTACTTGGCCTTCTTGAGCTGGGTGAACACGGTACTCATGGATTCGCGTCCCGCATTGGTAAAGCCGGCAGGAGCCACCATTTTTTTCAGGTTGTCAGCGTCCAGAAACACGGTTATATCATTGGCAATTTCAGGCTTGACGGCGCCTAAACTGGCCTTGTTGGCAGTCGGGTAGCTGATCTCATTGGTGAGCGATGCCGACACTTCGGGCTTGAGGAAATAGTTGATAAACGCCAGCGCGTTGCCTGGGTGCTTGGCATCTTTGGGAATCGCCAGATTGTCGAAAAAAGCCAAGGCCCCGGTTTTGGGGATCAGCACCACAACCTCGTTGCCATTTTTGTTTTCGACCGCGCGGGCCTTGGCGATGTTCATGTCCCCCGCCCAGCCCAGCGCCACGCAAGCCTTGCCGCCAGCCAGGTCGTCGATCATGGTGCTGGAAAACAGCCGCACGTGCGGGCGCACCTTGGCAAGCATGTCACCCGCCGCCTTGTGGTCTGCCGGGTCGCTGGAATAGGGATCTTTGCCCAAAAACAGCATCGCGGGCGGAATCACTTCGGTCGGCGAATCCAGAAACGCGATGCCGCAGGATTTGAGCCGTGCCGTGTACTCGGGGTTGAAAACCAGCTCCCACGCGTTGTCTGGCATAGGTGTTGCGCCCAGTGCCTTGGCCACCTGCGCCTTGTTGATGCCCACGGTGGTGTAGCTCCAGGCCCAGGGCACCAGATAGGCGTTGCCGGGGTCCACCCCGGCCAGTTTGCCCATGATGTCGGGGTCAAGATTGCTGTAGTTGACCACCTTGGACTTGTCCAGCTTCATCAGCAAGCCGCCTTCAATCTGCGACTTGGCAAACACCGCCCCCGGCACCACCAGGTCGTAGCCGCTGTTGCCGGCCACCAGCTTGGCCTGCAGAGCCTCGTTGTTCTCAAACGTCTGGTAGTTGACCTTGATGCCGCTCTCTTTCTCAAAATTGGCCACCATGTCTTTGGCGATGTAGTCGGGCCAGTTGTAGATGTTGAGGACTTTTTCCTCGGTGCTGGAAGCCACCGGGACTGGCGCGGTTGTGGGCGATGCGGACGCAGCCGTAGCACTGGCCGCAGCCGCCTTGGGTGCCGTTGCGTCTTCTTTTTTACCGCAGGCCACCAGCCCCAAGGTCAAAAGCGGGACCGCCCAAAGGTGTTTCCAGAAATACTTCTTCATAAAGCGAAACGCTCCAAGGAGGGAAAAAATTTGAATCGGCTACAACTTATTGTATGAAAACTCAGGCCGGTGATGGGCGTCTTGGCGCCTGTTTTTTCAACGGTCTTTGACCCAGTCCCCGCTGCCAATGACCGGCTTGTTTTGCACATAAGCCGCGTTGATTTCATAGACGATGCAATCAAGCTGCTGCCCGCCCAAGGTCACCTGAACGTCGCGCTTGAAATACTCGTCGCGCTGCTGCGGGTAAATCATCTCGATCTCATCGAGTTTGGCTTCCAGCGCTGGCTGGATGGCGTACACCTCGCCGATGATCTGGCCCAACACAGCATCTGTGCCAGTACTTGGGCCAGCGCCTTGGCCACCGCTTTGGCCCGCAGAAGGCTGCCCCAAAATCACGCCGGGGTACGCGCCCAGGTGGTACATGACCCCGGCAATGGTCGTATTTCCCACGTATTGGGGTGACGGCAAAAGACGGGTGATGTCATTGTCGTCACCCCGGCGCAGGGTGCCATAGACAAAGACGTAGCGGGCGGGTGGCGTTGCGTCAGGCATGATGCGGGTCTTCAAAAATCAAAGGCTCAAGTCTAGTGCCCTAGCGGGCGAGTCACCCGGCTGCCAGCTTTTCCTTGTCCCTGAATCAAAGATGACCCGAGCCACACGCAAAACCGCCGCCTACAGTTGCCTGGCACTCAGCATGGCTCTGGTGGGCTGTTACGTGGCCCTGTCCAAGCCGCTGGTGGCCGCACTGCCGGTTTTCTTGCTGGCGTGGCTGCGCTTTGGCATTGGAACGCTGGCCATGGCGCACTGGCTGAAAAAGCCGATTGGCGAGCCGCGCATGAGCGGACAGACGAAAAAACTGGTGTTTTTGGAGTCACTGCTGGGCAACTTCCTGTTTTCCATCTGCATGCTGTATGGCGTGAGCATGACCAGCGCGGTATCGGCCGGGGTCATCATGGCATCGATCCCTGCCGTCGTCGCGCTGATGAGCTGGCTCTTTCTGCGCGAGACCATCAGCCTGCGCGTGTGGCTGGCCGTGGCGTGCGCTGCACTGGGCATCGGTCTTGTAATGCTCCTAAAACAGGAGCTACTTATGCATACTACACAGGGACTAGAGGCCGATTTGATCCCTAAAAACATGCTTTTGGGCAATCTTCTCGTGTTGGGAGCTGTTCTTTGCGAGGCCGCATACGCCGTGATTGGCAAAAAGCTCACCGGACAGCTTGGGCCCAAACGCATCGCATCGCTCATCAACCTGTGGGGCTTTGCACTGATGACGCCGTTTGGACTTTACCTGGCGCTGGATTTCAGCTTTGCCACCGTTGCGCCAGGCATGTGGCTGCTGCTGGTTTTTTATGCGCTGGCCGCAAGCGTATGGACCGTGTGGCTTTGGATGACCGGCCTGCAAAGCGTGCCAGCTTCGCAGGCAGGCGTCTTCACGGTCATGCTGCCTGTTGCTGCGGCCCTCACTGGCTGGCTGGTGCTCGCAGAGCGCGTGAGCGCCTTGCAACTGCTGGCTTTTGGCATTGCGCTCTTGGGCGTGGTGCTGGCCACACTGCCTGCGCGCGGGCGGGTGCGTAACGTTGCGAGCGACATTGGGCGCAGGCGCAAATAGCGTGCTGTGACAGGGTGTTGAGTGCGGCATCTGCTGCACTGCGCGAGGCTTTTATGGCGTGTTGGCGGCACTGGAATCGATTCCCAGAGGGGAATGCTGCAAAAATCACGGCGAAAAAAACAACACGCCCGAGTGAAAAAAATGCTTTTTCCCTATGAAACACGCATTTTCTC
>JAYVNK010000029.1:0-7471 GCA_043758475.1 Comamonadaceae bacterium
CTCACGCCTGCGCTGCGAACCAGGTCCAGCCGCTGCATGACCCAGTTGCGGCTCCAGATGGCGCTGGGAAAATCCGCCGCAACCAGCGTTCGGCAGCGCCGGCATTCAATGATGTGGCTCCATGTTTTCCTGAACGCCACAAACCGGGGCTGGTTGCGCGCCACGCCGTCAAAGCTGGTGGCCAACATGGTGAGCTGGCGTCCATTCTTGGCCCAGGCGTGCAGAGACGACACCACCGACAGCTCGCGCAACGGCCAGTCCTCAAAGGTGGGGTCGCAAATCAACATCTCATGCCAGCCATCCCGCGCCGCGCTGGAAAACGCGTCACGCACCATTTGCCGGAACACTTCGCGCCCGGCAAACAGCCCGCTGGGCAGTGTTTCTGGCGGCGGCAAACCGATCAGGCCACTGTCGTCATTGTCAGATTTCATGAATCCACCCCGCTTCGATCCAGGTGCCGAGCAAGCTGCGCGCGTCACCGCTCACCCGCGCCAAGTCGCTCGCCAGCAGCGTCCGGTTATCTGCCAGCCGTTTCATCAGGGTCGCATCCCGCCCCTTGGCTAAAAAGCTCTCGCCGTTGATGAAAATATACTGTGCGTTGAACATCATTTTGGTGCGACGGTCCAGGTGAAGTGTGGATGTCAATGGGGCTGACGTGCTGGCCTGTGATCCGGCCTCAAACCAGACGCTGGACTTCGGTTCGGTCAGATACTCCCCCAGCGCCCGCTGCATGATGATGGGGTCACGCAGCGCGCGCGTCAACGCCTGTTGCGCAAAGTCACACATTTCACGCGGAATTTCCCCTGGCGAGCCGGCCGCAGACTGCTTTGGGTCCTGGTACAACCCCGACCCCACTTCATCAGGCGCGTCGTCTGCCAGGCGCAGCAGCAGTTCGCGCGCCAGCTCGCCGCGATTGGGCGCGCGAAACCCGATTGAATACGTCATGCATTCGTCCAGCGCCACGCCCTCATGCGCGTAACGCGGCGGCAGATACAGCATGTCGCCAGGCTCCAGCACAAAAGTGTGCTCCGGCTTGAAATCCGCCAGGATTTTCAGCGGCACGCCATCTTGCAGCGTGAGGTCTTTCTGGTGACCAATCCGCCATTCCCGCCGACCGTGGGCCTGCAGTAAAAAAACGTCGTAGCTGTCAAAGTGAGGCCCGACGCCACCGCCCGGCGTGGCGAAGCTGATCATCAAGTCATCCAGCCGGGCGTCGGGCACAAATCGGAACTGGTCCAGCAGACCCCGCACCGCATCGTTGTGCAAATCAACACCTTGCACCAGCAGCGTCCACTTGGGCTGTTTCAGCGCCGGCAGGCTGCGGCGCTGGAACGGGCCGGTTTTCATGTGCCACTTTTTCAAGTCCGCCTGCTGGACGATCAGGCGCGACTCCACGTTGTCGCTGGCTGCCAGGTCAAACAGGGCGCTGCGGTCAAGCAGGGCCGTGGTGAGTGGCCTGGTTTGTGACTTGGTGAATGACGTGATGGTCGACGCATTCACGCCCGCTGGCCTGGGCCCCGCTGAACTGAAATCCGGCACCGCGCCGCGAATCAGCAATGGCTTCTTTTGCCAATGGCGTTTCATGAACATCTGGGGCGTCATGCCACCCAGCAATGTCAGGGGTTGGGTGACATTGACAGGGTGATTGAGGGTGGGGTTCATGGCGTGAATCCAGTGGTATTTTGGGTATCTGGCAAGCGCAGATCAAACTGCGACAATTCTCGCCTATGGAAATCTCTCAACAATGCGTGGTCGCGCTGACCTGGACGCTCAAAGACACCCTGGGTGAAGAACTTGACGTGCTTGATGACCCGGTCGAATTCCTGATCGGCGGGCATGACCTGTTCAAACCCATCGAGGATGCCCTGCAAGGCCACGAGAGGGGTGCCAAGCTGGAGCTGCACCTGGAGCCTGAGCAGGCGTTTGGCGACTTCAATGACCAGCTTCTATTTCTGGAGCCGCGCGCCCTTTTCCCCACAGACATCGAAGCCGGCATGACGTTTGAAGGCGCATCGCTCCCGGCAGGCTGCAACCCGGATGCACCCAAAGACGCGCTGTACACCGTGAGCGAAATTTACCCGGACCACATTGTTCTGGACGGCAACCACCCGCTGGCAGGCATTGCACTGCGCCTGAGCCTGGAAGTGCAGGACGTGCGTGAGGCCACTGAAGAAGAAATTGGCGCTGGCTCGGCCGGCACCGGGTTTTTCAGGATCCAGCCGGTGCATTCCGATGTGCCGGGTAATGACACCCTGCATTGACACCCTGCATTGACTGGTGGTTTGCGTGGGGAGCCTCGCGCCAATTTGCCATCGTACTGGGAACGGCCAGCGACACCGGCGCTATTTTCCACAGGAGGCTCCATGTCAAGTTTCATTCTCCAGGGCAAACGGATACTGATCACTCAGGCCGACGCATTCATGGGCCCGGTGCTGTGCGAAGTCTTCGCCGAGCACGGTGCCTTCGTGATCCCGAGCACGCAATCGCTGATTGACGCGCAAGCCCCGGCTGACGTTGTCGCGGCAGCGGGTCCTATCGATGTACTGGTCGCCAACCTGGCGATGCCAGCCCCAACCACGTTGGCCGCCCTGGTGTCCGAGGCCGAGTGGCACGACACTTTTGCAGCGCTCGTGCATCCCCTGCAGAGGCTGTTCCGCGCAGCCCTGCCCCAGATGATCGAGCGTGGTGCCGGGAAAATCCTGGTCATGGGCAGTGCCTCTGCCCTGCGCGGGATGAAGCGTGCCTCCACCTACAGCGCGGCGCGGGGGGCTCAAGTGGCCTATGTGCAATCGGTCGGCGTTGAAGTGGCTGCCCACAATATTCAGGTGAACGTGATCGCCCAGAATTTCGTCGAGAACCCGACCTACTTCCCACCCGAGGTTCAGGCCAACCCGCGATTCCAGGAGCGATTAAAGCGTGAAGTGCCGCTGGGTCGCCTGGTCGGCGCGCGGGAAGATGCGCAATTCGCAGCCTACCTGTGCAGCGAGCCGGCCAACTGCTTCGTCGGCCAGGTATTCCCGGTTTGTGGGGGCTGGGTAGCGCGGTAGTGGCAGCCTAGCGCCTTGCCACTATTTGACGCACTGCATCAGATTGGTGTTCTTGCCCTGCTCTTTGTGTTCGCTGATGACGCACGACATGCCACCGCAGATGCAATGGACAACGGTGGTTGACATGCTGGCAATGGGTGTCGCCGGCGAACACTGGCAAGCGGGCGCAGACATGAGCCCTTGTGCCTCTGCGCGGTCGCCCAGGCCGCCGACAAAAACCACAATGCATGCAGCGGCCGTGGCAAGACCGAGGGCTGCGAGACAGGTGATGCGGGATACTTTTTTCAGCATGGTAAGTCCTCAAATAAATGGTTAAAACTGCCTGTAGACCTTGTCATATATGCATAGTATGATACGTTTATCATAGCAACTGATCGCGCGACGTGGCAGCTGAAAATTGCGGCAGGGCTTGCATTCCACTGCAAACACCCGCCTCAAGCCTTGCCGGTAGACCCGTAGCCGTCCTCCCCGCGCTCACTCGCCGGGAACTCATTCACCAGGTTGAACCGCGCCTGCACCACCGGCACGATCACCAGTTGCGCAATGCGCTCCAGCGGCTCAATGGTGAACGCCACATCGCTGCGGTTCCAGGCGCTGACCATGAGCTGGCCCTGGTAGTCGCTGTCGATCAGCCCCACCAGGTTGCCCAGCACGATGCCGTGTTTGTGGCCCAGGCCCGAGCGCGGCAAAATTAACGCCGCGTAGTTGGGGTCAGCCAGATAAATGGCGATGCCAGTGGGCACCAGTTGCCAGGCGTTGGCTTGCAGCACCAAGGGCTCGGCAAGGCAGGCGCGCAGGTCCAGCCCGGCGCTGCCCGGCGTGGCGTAGGCAGGGAGCTGGCTGACCAGGCGCGGGTCGATGATTTTGACGTCTACTTTCATTGTTTTTCTATTTTTAGGAGGACAATTGGCCTCTAGCCCTCGTCCTGCATGCAATGTTTACTATTAATTTACGAGCAATCATCAGTTTGGAGGCACGCGGAAAATCTTGGGTGCCGTGCGCGTCCACCAGCAGCAGGGCATTGTCATCCTGCCCAAAGGTGGCCGGGCCGATGTTGCCCACCAGCAGCGGCACGCCTTTGCGCACGCGCTTGGCCTGGGCATTGGCCAGCAAGTCATGGCTTTCTGCGGCAAAGCCCACGCAAAACAGTTCGCCGCTCTGGCCGCGCGGTGATTGGGCGACGGTGGCCAGAATGTCCGGGTTCTCCACAAACTGCAGGGCGGGCACCGCGCCCGAGCTATCCTTCTTTATTTTCTGGCCCGAGGCATTGGCCACACGCCAGTCGGCCACGGCTGCTGTCGCTATGAAAATATTAGCTGACGATGCATTCTGTACAACGGCTTCAAGCATATTTTGTGCTGAATTGACGTTGATTCGGGCAACCCCGCGCGGCGTGGGCAGGTGCACCGGCCCGGCCACCAGAGTCACCGTCGCACCCGCCTCATGCGCGGCGCGCGCAATCGCAAAACCCATCTTGCCGCTGGACAGATTGGTGATGCCGCGCACCGGGTCAATCGCCTCGTAAGTGGGCCCGGCCGTCACCAGCACCTGCTGCCCGGCCAGTACTTTGGGCTGGAAGAAAGCAATCATGTCCTCCAGCAACTCGGCGGGCTCCAGCATGCGGCCATCGCCGGTTTCGCCACAGGCCTGGTCGCCCGTGCCCACCCCCAGACTCGTGGTGCCATCTGCCGTGAGCTGCGCCATATTGCGCTGCGTCGCCGGGTGCGCCCACATTTCGCGGTTCATCGCCGGGGCGATCAAAAGCGGCACGGCTTTGTCGTTGCCCGACTCACCGCCAGTCAGGGGCCTTGCCAGGCACATCAGACTCAGCAAATCGTCCGCCCGGCCATGCAGCAGTTTGGCCATGAAGTCGGCACTGCACGGCGCGATGAGAATCGCATCGGCCTCGCGGCTTAAATTGATGTGCGGCATTCCGTTGGGCTCGCGCGCATCGAAACCGGATGAATTGTGCGAGCCGTAAACGGGCCGGTTGGAGAGCGCCTGCATCGTCACCGGGGTGATGAACTGCTCCGCCGCCTCGGTCATCACCACCTGCACCGTGGCGCCCTCTTTGATGAGCGCCCGGCACAGCTCTGCCGCCTTGTAGCAGGCGATGCCGCCGCTTAAGCCCAATACGATGTGTTTTCCGGACAGGTCGTTCATAAATTGGAATGTAGCAGAGGCTAGATCATGCAAAATTATGCAAATAGCCCGATCAACGAACCACACAACCCACTTAATGAAGTCGCCGAATTGGTGACACAATGCATGATGCGGATTTTCAACAAGAGCGCAGTGGAGTTTTACGCAAGCAAGTATGCGCCGGCCCGCGAGAGCTTGCGCGCATGGTACGCAGTGGCGGTTGCAGCGCAGTGGTTGACCCCGAAGCATGTGAAAGCGGAGTTTCCCAAAGCGTCCATCATTGCAAACAACAGGGTGGTGTTTGACATGATGGGTAACCGCTACCGCTTGATTGTCTCGATGAACTATAAATTCCAGGCAGGTTACATCAAGTTTTTCGGCACCCACGCCGAATATGATCACGTCAATGACTCGGTCGGCGCTGCCAGCGTTGACCACACAGGAGTGCAGCATGGTTAAAAAAACGGTTGAGATTGAATTGGTCAAGACTGAGGCCACCTATCGGCGTGCACTCAAGCTTCTATCGAGCTTCTTTGACCATCCGCCAGCCGCAGGTTCTGCGCAAGAGGCAGAGTTCGAACTGTTGATGATGATGGTGGAACGCTACGAGACCGAGCACGTCACCGTCAAGGCACCCGACCCGGTCGCGGCCATTGAATTTGCCATTGAACAACGAGGCCTCTCGCCAGCCGACATGCAGCAAGTGTTGGGCTCACGTCAACGGGTGCACGACATTTTGCGAAAAAAACGCCGCCTGTCTTTGGATCATGTACGTGCTTTGCACGCCAAGCTGCTCATTCCTGCGGATGTTCTGATTCAGGCTTACTGAAAACCGTCAGCATGACATGGCCACATTGACCCTGAACGAAATCCGCATCAGGGCTGCTGCGTTCGCCAAAGAATTCAGTGACGCCAGTCGTGAAAATGCCGAGTCGCAAATTTTTTGGCATGAGTTTTTTCAGGTGTTTGGCCTGCCCAAGCGCCGCGTCATCAGCTTTGAGCACAACGTTAAAAAGCTTGGCAACAAAGACGGGCGGATCGACGCTTTTTGGCCGGGTACGCTGCTGGTTGAGCAAAAGTCTCGCGGTAAAGACCTCGATGCGGCATTCACTCAAGGCAATGACTACTTTCATGGCCTGACCAACGACGAGTTGCCGCGTTACGTGATCGTCAGCGACTTTGCGCGTCTTCGACTGGTCGATGTGGAGGGCGAGCAACCCGCGTTGGAGTTTGCTTTAAAAGACCTGCCCAAACACATCGAGCGTTTTGGCTTTATTGCGGGCTACGAGCCGCGCCAGCAGCGTGAAGATGTGCCCCTCAATCAACGCGCGGTAGACACGCTGGGCGAGCTGCACGACTTGCTCAAAGCCGACGGCTTTACGGGCCACCGGCTTGAAGTGCTGCTGGTGAGGCTGCTGTTTTGCCTGTTTGCTGACGATACCGGCATATTTACCCCCAAAGGCGCGTTTGAAGATTTGGTGACATTGAGCAAAGAAGACGGCAGCAATTTGGGCAGTGAGTTGTCGCGCCTCTTTGGCGTGCTCAACACCAAACCTGAGCACCGCCAAAAGTCGCTGGACGAACGCTTCGATGCCTTCCCCTACGTCAATGGCCGTTTGTATGCCGACAAACACGACATTCCTGAATTTTCAAGCACCATGCGCGCCAAGCTGCTGGCCTGCTGCGGCATTGCCTGGGGCGCTATTTCGCCCGCCGTGTTTGGCGCGATGTTTCAAAAAATCATCAGCCTTGAGCCCGGCGACCGCCGCCGCCAGATGGGCGCGCACTACACCAGCGAGGCGAACATCCTCAAGCTCATCAAGCCGCTGTTTTTAGATGAGCTGGAAGCCGAATTTGAAAAAGTAAAACGCCATAAAAACCAGTTGTTCGAGTTTCAAAAAAAGCTGCGCCACTTGGTGTTTTTAGACCCGGCTTGCGGTTGCGGCAACTTTTTAGTCATCACCTACCGCGAGCTGCGCCGACTGGAACTGAGGGTGTTGCAAGCCGCCCAAGCGTTTGGCAGCGTCACGCGCGAGGTGTTTGAGCTGACGGGCGTGAACGTTGACCAGTTTTACGGCATTGAGGTGGAAGACTTCCCCGCGCAAATTGCCCAAGTCGCGATGTGGCTGGTTGACCACCAGATGAACCTGGAGGCAGGGCAGTTTTTTGGCGACTGGATCAAACGCATACCGCTGGACAAGTCAGCCGAAATTCGCCACGGCAATGCGCTGCGCATTGAATGGGCAGACTTTTGCCCGCCGGGCAAGCTGAACTACATCTTG
>JAYVNK010000030.1:0-7464 GCA_043758475.1 Comamonadaceae bacterium
CTGATGTGCACTTGTCGCAAAAAGCTGGTCTGGGGGCCAGCTTTTTTCGCTTATGCGGTAGCGGTTTCTGGAGTGTTGCAGGCGCAGACGGTGCCGGTCAGCCCCGATGCGCCTGCACCGGTTCAATCCGGCCCCCAAAACCCTGATAAAAGCGCGCCTCAAATCCTCGCCTTCGACATTGATGTCCAGGCCCCGCCCAAGATCAAGGACTATTTGCAGCGCCACATTGAGCTGCAGCGCTACCAGGAATTGAGCGATCTGGACGCGAGTGAATTGGCAAGGCTGCTGTCGGCGGCTCAAAGCAATGTCAAAGACCTGCTGGGCACGCTGGGTTATTTTTCGCCTGAGATTGCCTTGGCCGTGCGGGACACACCGCAAAATCCCAAGGCAGCGCGGCGGGTAGACATTACCGTGCAGCCGGGGGACGCAGTCAAAATCAGCGAGGTCAAGATCGATTTCGCAGGTGCGATTGCTCAGGATGATACTGCCCGAGAACAGCGCCGGATGATTCGCGCGAACTGGGCTTTGCGCCCGGGCATGCCGTTCACGCAAGCCGACTGGAATGCTGCCAAGACCCAGTCACTGCGCATGCTGACGGTGCGCCGCTACCCGGTGGGGCAAATCCTTACCAGCCGCGCAGACATTGATTCGGATGCAAACACGGCTGTCTTGAGCGTCACGCTGGACTCTGGCCAGGCTTACCAGTTGGGCGACGTGAAGATCACCGGCACCCAGCGTTTTGACGCACAACTGGTGACGCGGTTGGCCCGCCTGAAGCCGGGTGCCGACTATGACCAGTTGCAATTGCTGGAGGCGCAGCAACGGCTGTCTGACAGCGGGTTTTTCGACTCGGTCTACGTATCGCTGGACACGGCTGCGGGCAGCGCATCACAAGCCCCCGTGCTGGTACAACTGCGAGAAGCCAAGCTGCAAAAAGCCGTGCTGGGCGTCGGCATCAGCACCGACAGCGGGCCGCGCGTGTCGCTGGAGCACACCCACAACCAGGTGCCGGGCATTGGCTGGCGTGCTATCTCCAAACTTTCGCTGGACCGCGCCACGCGCTCGCTTGGCAGTGAGCTGACCTCGCCCCCGGATGAATCCGGCTGGCGCTGGGTAACGTCAGCGCTGATTCAGAGCCAGACATTGGGCAGCTTTGATGTCAACAGCCAGCGATTGCGGCTGGGCCGCACAAAGGGTGGCGAGCGGATTGACCGCAACTTCTACCTGCAATATGACCGGGCGCGTGTCTCAGCCCATGCCGCAGGGGACCTGTCAGGCAGCCCAAGCAGCGCCGACGCGCTCAGCGCCAACTACGCCTTGACGCAGCGCAATTTTGACAGCCTGCCCTTTCCTTCCAGCGGCTATGGGCTGGGAGGCGAGCTTGGGGGTGGCGTCACTTTGGGCAGCAACCGGCAGCCGTACCTGCGGGCCCAAGTGCGATGGCTGGGACTGGTGTCGCTGGCCGATGCTGACTCTGGCGCGCGTGCCACCCTGCGCGCCGGGCGCATGGCGCTGCGGGCCGAGGGGGGTGTGGTGCTCGCGCGCAGCGGCGCGGAGCTACCCAGCACCCAGCTTTTTTTAACCGGAGGTGACACCTCGGTGCGTGGTTACACCTACCGCAGCATTGGCAACGAGTTGGCCAGCGGGGCCATCGCAGCGGGTCGCTACCTTGCGGCAGGCAGTGTGGAGTGGCAGCGGCCCATTGTGGTCAACGACAAAGTCACCGATTGGGAAAGCACGGTCTTCATCGATGCCGGGGCAGTAGCCGACAAGCCTGCGGAGTTGCGCGCCAAAGTGGGTGTGGGCGTGGGTGCGCGCTGGAAAAGCCCGGTCGGGCCGCTGCAGATTGACGTGGCTTATGGGGTTGCGGTGAAGAAGCTGCGGCTGCATCTGAGTGTGGGGTTCACCTTTTGACGAAGCCGCGCAAGGTCTTGTTCTGGCTGTCGGGCTTGCTGCTGGGGCCGGTACTGATTCTTTGTGTGCTCCTGGCGGCCTTCTGGTTTTGGACCGGCACCGACACGTCGCTGGCCACGGCGCTCAGGCAGGCATCACTCTATCTGCCTGCGGGGCAAGTGCTGGTGGCGCAAGACGTGCGGGGCACCTTGCGCCAGGGGGGGTACATTGGTTTGCTGCGCTGGGAAAAAAACGGACTGACGGTGCAAGCACGCCAGATTGACCTGGTGTGGCAGCCCAGAGCGCTGTTAGACCGCCGGTTGCAGCTTGACACGCTGCGCGTGGGGCAACTCGACATCAATGACCAAAGCCCAGATACAGGCGCAGCCCCGCTGGACGAGCTGCTGCTCGCCTTTGACGTAGACCTGACGTTTGCGATTGACGCGTTGCGCATCACGGGCAAGCTGGCGCAGCAGGCAACTGACCTGTCGGTCCACTATCAATTCGATGGCACGCGTCATGCACTCAAACTCAATAGCGCCAAGCTGGCCGCTGGGCAATACAAAGGCGAAGCCAGCCTGCTGGCCCGCGCGCCGTTAACACTGGACGCAAAGCTCCAGGGCGACGTGCTGACGGCGATTCCCGGCAGCGCCCAGCCGCTGTTGCTGGCCGCCACCGCCTCGGCGCGGGGCGATCTGGCAGGGCCGCAGCCTTTGCTGGATGTGCAGGCTTTGGTGGGGCCAGCAACCTCGTCTGCGCGTGTCGGGCCGGATGCAGGCGCGCCTATGCGCGTCCAGCTTGCCGCGCAAATCAACCCCTGGGCAGCGCAACCGATCATGAAAGCAGATGCTGCTTTCAGCAATCTGAATCTGGCCCTGCTATGGCCAGAGACACCGCAGACCTTGCTGACGGGCAACGCGGAGGTTCGCCCGGATGAAGATGCGCAAAAACCGCCTGCGAGTCCAAGCGGACCGCCCGGCGCAACCGCTGCGCCCAGTGCAGGCAATCCAGGAAGTGGGCAAGGTCCAAAGGGAATTGAAAGCTTGTCGAACCTGGTCTGGCAGGCGCAATTGACATTCACCAACACGCTGGCTGGTCCGTGGAACCTGAACCGCCTGCCAATAAACGCGGCGCAGGCACGCTTGAGCTTCAACAAGGGGCAATGGCTGGTTAAGTCACTCACCGCTGATGCGGCGGGAGGGCGCATCAGCATGCAGGGCAATCTGAACACGGCTGCCAAGGGAACCCAACCACCGGCTATTGCGGGCTGGCAGGCGCAGGCAACGCTGCAAAACGTCAACCCAGCCGCACTGCACAACCAACTGGCGCCCGCGCGGGTGGATGGGAAGGTCAACGCCATAGCTGCGGCCACACAGGCCATTGATTTTGATGCCCAATTTCAACCAAGCGCCAAACAACCCGATGCTTCCCGACTGAACGGCTTGCACCTGAAAAATGCGGCGGCAAAAGGGCGCTGGGCCGACGGAACCCTAAGCCTGCAAACTTTGAAAATCGAAACCAGCGATGCCCTGCTTCACGGCAAGCTGGACGTGCAGCCAGCCGCCAAAGCGGCACAGGGCCAGCTCCAGCTCGCCTTGCCAGGCGGCCAGGCGCAGGTGCAAGGCAAGCTCAGCGAGAAAGACGGTGGGGGTGACTTTGCGCTGCGCGTTTCAGATGCTGCCAAAGCATCGCGCTGGTTCGAGGCCCTGCCCGGTGCGGCGACGCTGCTGTCAGGATATACAGTACAGGGCAACGGCGAGCTCACAGGCGCGTGGACTGGCGGTTGGCGGGCCGCATTGCAAGGCCCATTGCCGAGCCCATCGCAAAGCACAATCCCAGACAGTTTGCCAAGCACGTTGCAGGGCAGCGGCCTGACTGTCACCAGCACGTTGCGCGTGCCGCAGCTTGATGTGTCTGGCCCGAACCAAAGCCCCGCCCAGGCAGTGCGCGTGCGCGGTGTTCAAGCCGAGGTGTCGGGCTCTTTAAATGCCCTCACGTTGAAGGCGGCAGGCCAGTGGTTAAGCGGCACGCGCCGCTTCAATCTGCAAACCCAAGCGACAGGCGGGCGTCGCGCCGCAGGCAATTGGCAAGCTATGGTGAGCAGTGCGCAGATTCAAGCCCAGGACAGCCTGCCGCCGGGCACCTGGACGGCGCAGATTCGCCGACCCGTGAGCGTCAGCTGGACCACCAATGTGACAGGCAACGTGTTGGACATCGGCGCGGGAGAGTCATCGCTGGCGGGCCCCAGCGCAGGCACTGCCAGCATCGTGTGGCGACCCGTCCGCTGGCGTCAGGCGGGTGCCCGCTCCGAGCTGGCAACCCAGGGTCAACTGCAGGGAGTGCCGATGGCCTGGCTGGACCTGCTGGCCGACGCGCAGCTTGCCAGCTTGGGGCTGCGGGGCGATCTGGTGTTTGACGGCGATTGGGACGTGCTGGCGGGCGACACGCTCAAGGCAAAGGCATCGCTGGTGCGCCGCAGTGGCGACATCAGGATTCAGGCCGATGGGGTGACGGGGACTGCGGTCGGCACCAGCTCGGCCATCAGCGCAGGCGTCAAAGAGGCCCGTGTGACGTTGACGGCAGACGGCGATGCACTGCGCGTGACCGCGCGCTGGGACAGCGAGCGGGCGGGCTTGGCACAGGCCGACTTCGGCACCAAAATCACCAGTGTTGCCAACGAAGGCTGGCTCTGGCCTGCGGATGCGCCCCTGGTGGCCACATTGCGGGCGCAGTTGCCACAGGTTGGGGTGTGGTCCGTTCTCGCACCCCCCGGCTGGCGCATTCGCGGCACGCTGGACGCCAATGTCGCGCTGGCTGGCACCCGGGGCGTGCCACTATGGCGCGGCACTTTGAACGCCGACAGCCTGGCGCTGCGCTCGATTGCCGATGGCATTGAATTCAGCAATGGCCGGCTGCGCACCGTGTTGAACGGGCAACGCCTTGAGATCAACGAATTCAGCTTGCAGGGTGCGGGCGGCGGTGGCAGTTCGGCCGCAGGTGGAGCGGTCGCTGGAGGCTTGTTAAGTGCCAAAGGCTATGCGCAGTGGTTTTCAGCAGGCACTGGCAACGCAGCGGCAATGTCCAAAATTCGCATTGAGCTGGCAGCACAAGCCCAGGCTTTGCGCGTCAGCGCCCGCGCTGACCGGCGCCTGGCGGTATCAGGCAACATCCAGACCAAGCTGCTGGATGCCAAACTGGAGATCCGTGGTGCTTTATTGGCAGACCAGGCGCTGTTTATCCTGCCCGATGAGAACACCCCGAGCCTGGGTGATGATGTGGTGGTGAAATCGTCGGCCAAAAAACTGGGGGCAGCGTCGGTGCCAACAACCGCAATGCCAACCGCAACCCCAACTGCAACTGCACAGGCGGTGCAAACTCCTGTGTCCCGTGACGCCGCCCGACCCGCTTCGAGCAACTCCCCCATCGTGCCCGATATCGCTCTCACCCTCGACATGGGCCCCGACTTTCGCGTGCAGGGGCGCGGCCTCAGCACCCGTTTGGCGGGCAGCCTCAGTCTGGCCAGCTCCGCCGCCACGCTGGGCGTTCCCAGACTGACGGGCACATTGACCACCGTGCGTGGCAGCTACAAAGCCTACGGCCAGCAGCTTGACATTGAAGAAGGCGTGGTGCGCTTCAGTGGCCCGTATGACAACCCCGCGCTGGACATTCTGGCCATCCGCCCCAATTTGACGGTGCGCGTGGGCGTGCAGGTCAGCGGCACCGCGCTCTCGCCTCGCGTGCGCCTGTATGCAGAGCCCGAACTGCCCGACGCAGAAAAACTGGCCTGGCTGGTGCTGGGCCGATCAGGCGCCAACGGCGGCGCTGAATCGGCCGTGTTGCAACAGGCGGCGCTGGCTTTGTTGGGCGGCAACGGCAAAGGCCTGTCCGGCGGGTTGGCGGAGGCGCTGGGGCTGGACGAGCTGTCGTTTCGCGGGTCTGCCAGCAACGCCGATGGCACGACCAGCGCCGCTGCGGTCACGCTGGGCAAGCGGCTGTCGCGCGATTTCTATGTGGCCTATGAGCGCAGCGTGGCGGGCACCTTAGGCACCGTCTACATCTTCTATGACCTGTCGAAGCGATTCACCCTGCGCGCCCAGACTGGCGAGCAAAGCGCCATCGACCTGATTTTCACGCTGCCTTACGATTGATCTGCAGGCTTTTGGCCGAGCCCGGTAGCCCTACAATCCCCGCTCCTCCTCGTAGTTCAATGGATAGAACGAGTGCCTCCTAAGTGCTAGATATGGGTTCGATTCCCGTCGAGGGGACCAAAAAGCGTCAAGAAAACAGTCCCTGCGGACTGTTTTTAGCTTTTTGGGTTGAACGCGCCTGCAAGCGCATTCAATATTGGTGTGTAGATAAACATCCCCCTTTTTGATGAAATTGTTCAGCTAGCAGTCCGGTTGCATATTGCAACAATTAGCAAAATTGCGTATCGTGTGTGGCACGCAGTCAGACGGCTTATTCGAATTTTTCGACGGGCACCGCTGCAGCGGGGAGATTGGTCAGGGCAGCGAACTGGACAATTGCGCAGGTACTTCAGCAGCTTGATTCGCATAACCGATGGAGCGGGCCCGCCATCACCTATGCCTTTCCAAGCGCCAGCTCGGGGCTGTATTCGCAAGGGGAGGCGGCAACTTTTCGAGCGGTCAATAGCACCCAGCAGGCCATCTTCGTCCAAGCGTTGCAAGCCTGGGACGATTTGATACCCCAGTCGTTCCAGCAGGTGTCTTCCGCTACATCCAACATCGAGTTTGGGTTTACCACCTGCAATATCGACTATGCCCACGCCTACTACCCATCCAATGGCAGTGCCTGGTTCAAAACGGGCTCTGACGTGGCGACCGCCAGCATCGGCTCCTACGGATTCGCCACCATCATGCACGAGCTGGGGCATGCGCTTGGGCTCAACCACATGGGCAACTACAACGGGGACGGGAACTGGACGCCATCGTCATTTCAGGACTCTCGCATGCTTTCCATCATGTCCTACTTCGGACCCGGCGGCGGCATCCGGTCGAGTGAAGTCATGACTGCGGACTGGACTGCCGCCAGTGGCAGCTCCTACTCGCCACAAACGCCCATGCTCAATGACGTGATGGCAATCCAGGCAATCTATGGCGCCTCGACCACCACCCGAACTGAAGACACGGTTTACGGCTTTGGCAGCAACATTTCGGGCGCGGCAGCCAACCTTTACGACTTCACCAAGAACCTGAATCCCATCCTGACGCTTTTTGATTCTGGCGGCATAGACACCTTGAATCTGAGCGGCTGGAGCACGCCGTCCTTTGTGTATCTGGAAGCGGGGATTTACTCGTCGACCAACAACATGACGAACAACATCGTCATAGCCTATGGCAGCCTGATCGAAAACGCCGTGGGCGGCAGCGGCAGCGACGTGCTGACGGGCAATGCAGCAGCCAACCGGCTCGAAGGCGGTGCCGGCAATGACACACGCGACGGAGGTGCCGGGAATCGGGATAGGAAGAAGCCTCACGGCCCCTCCCTCCCACACCACCGTGCGTACGGGTCACGTACACGGCGGTTCGGCAGATTGAGTCAGCATGCATC
>JAYVNK010000031.1:0-7431 GCA_043758475.1 Comamonadaceae bacterium
CCGACGGCCCTTACGGATGAGGGCGAAGAGGGTGCAGGAGGAGCAGGAGGTGACGCCCTGACGCACTACCTGCGGGGCGTCAGGCGCACATCGCTTTTCACGGCGCAAGAGGAGTTTGAAGTGGCGGTTTTGGCGCGTGCGGGCGACTTTGCCGCCCGCCAGAGCATGATTGAACACAATCTGCGTCTGGTGGTCAGCATCGCCAAAGGCTACCTGGGGCGGGGCGTGCCGCTGTCAGACCTGATTGAGGAAGGCAACCTGGGCCTGATGCATGCCATTGACAAGTTTGACCCGGCGCTGGGATTCAGGTTCTCTACTTACGCCACCTGGTGGATTCGCCAATCGGTCAGCCGGGCATTGATGGTGCAAGGGCGTGCTGTGCGCTTGCCCATTAACGTGGTGCGCGAATTGCAGCAGGTGCTGCAGGCCCGGCGCACGCTGGAAAATGACCCAGACTTCATCGCCACGCGACCCGACGGCGTGCGGGTTGAAGACATCGCCGCGCTGCTGGGCCGCGACGCCGCCAGCGTGTCCGATCTTCTGGTGTTGGCCGAGCCGGCCAAGTCGCTGGACGCCAGTCTGGACGCTTCCAGCGGCAGCCAGGCATCTTCTGGCAATACGCTGGCCGATGGTCTCGTCGATGAGTTGACTTTGGACCCCGCAGGCGTCATCCAGACCCACGAAATTGAGCGACTGCTGCAGGACTGGATCGACACCCTGTCGGAGCGCGAACAGGAGATTCTGCAGGGCCGGTTTGGCCTGCATGACCGCGACCCCGAAACACTGGACGCGCTCAGCACCCGCCTGGGGCTGACCCGCGAGCGGGTGCGCCAGGTGCAAAACGAGGCTTTGCTCAAACTCAAGCGCTATCTGGCGCGGCGTGGCATTTCAAGCGAGGCGCTGTTGTAGTTTCTGGTGCCGAGCGCCAGCCGATACGCGCTTGGCTCACCTGAGACAATCCGGGCATGACTGAGAACCTCCTGCCCGCTTCACCCATTGCCGCCCCATCCCCTGCCGCCGCGCCTAAGCCAATTAACCCCACTAACCTCAATGAGTGTTTCACCATCGAGTCGCTCGACATTGAAGCTCAGGGCATTGCCCACCGGGCCGACGGCAAGGTGGTGTTTGTTGAAGGCGCATTGCCGTTTGAAGTGGTCAGCGCCAATGTGCACCGCAAGAAAAATAGCTTCGAGCAGGGCACGGTCACGCAGATCCACCGCGAATCGTCCCAGCGCGTCCAGCCAGGTTGCCCCCACTTTGGCCTGCACGCGGGGGCCTGTGGCGGCTGCAAGATGCAGCACCTGCACGTCGGCGCGCAGGTGGCCGTAAAGCAGCGCGTGCTGGAAGACAATTTGTGGCACCTGGGCAAGGTCAAGGCCGGCAACATCCTGCGCCCCATCGAAGGCCCGGCCTGGGGCTATCGCTACCGGGCGCGCCTGTCGGTGCGCCATGTGCACAAAAAAGGCGCGGTGCTGATCGGCTTTCACGAGCGCAAGAGCCGCTACGTCGCCGACATGAAAGCGTGCCCGGTATTGCCCCCGCACGTCAGCGCGCTGTTGATGCCGCTGCGCGCGTTGGTCGCGTCGATGGACGCAATAGAAACCCTGCCGCAGATTGAGCTGGCCTGCGGCGATGACGTAACCGCACTGGTGCTGCGCCACCTGGAGCCTTTGAGCGACGGCGACATAGACCGCCTGCGGGCGTTTGCAGTTATACACCCGGTTGTGCAGTGGTGGCTGCAACCCAAGGGGCTGGACACTGTGCATTTGCTGGATGACGGCGGACCGCAATTGGCTTACGCGCTGCCCGAGTTCGGCGTCACCATGCCGTTCAAACCGACCGATTTCACCCAGGTCAACCCGTGGATCAACCGCGTACTGGTGTCGCGCGCCCTGCGGCTGCTGGATGTGCAAAAGCATGAGCGTGTGATTGACTGGTTTTGCGGTCTGGGCAACTTCACGCTGCCGCTGGCCACCCAGGCGCGCGAGGTGCTAGGCGTGGAGGGGGCCGAGGCGCTGGTCGCCCGGGCGCGCGAGAATTATGCATCAAATAAGGCTATGGCCCTCGTTAATAGTGCATATTTAGCTTCTAAAATAATAGCAATTGTATTTGCAGCTCGTAATCTTTTTGAAATCACGCCGGAGCTGCTGGTGCAGGATGGCGTGGCAGACAAATGGCTGATTGACCCACCGCGTGAAGGCGCTTATGCATTGGTGACAGCACTGGCGGCGTTGCAAGAGCGGGCGCTGGTGCCCGGCGCAGGCTATCATGCCGCCCCACCCTGGACACCCCCAAAGCGCATCGTCTACGTTAGCTGCAACCCGGCCACGCTGGCACGCGACGCCGGTGTGCTGGTGCACCAGGCGGGCTACCGCTGCGCCAGCGCCGGTGTGGTCAACATGTTCCCGCACACAGCGCATGTCGAGAGCATTGCGGTGTTTGACCTGATTGACCAGCCATAGAAAAAGGCCTCGGCAGAGGCCTTTGTTGGCACGGTAAATCCCCAAAACACAAAAGGACAAGGGGTGCCTTCAGCCCCCTTGTTTTCGTCTGGAGCGAAGCGGTTCAGGCGCAGAGCCGCAGGCAGTGCTTCAGCACGACAAGGCGATGGCAACGACGCATCGGCTTGAATGAGCGTGGAATCAATCGCGCTCGCCACCGGCGATACCCAAGAGCGCCAGCAGGCTCTGGAACACATTCATGATGTCAAGGTACAAAGCCAGTGTCGCAGTGATGTAGTTGGTCTCGCCGCCGTCCACAATGCGCTTCAGGTCATACAGCATGTAGGCGCTGAACACGCCAATCGCCGCGACCGAAATCGCCATCATGCCGGCCGTAGAACCCACGAACACGTTGATGATGCCGCCCACCATGATGGCCAGCGCGCCGACAAACAACCATTTGCCCATGCCTTCAAGGCTGCGCTTGATAACGCTGGACAGGCTGGCCATCACGAAGAACACACCGGCTGTTCCGCCAAACGCGGTCATGATCAGGTCTGGCCCGTTTTTAAAACCCAGCACCATGGAAATGAGGCGCGACAGCATCAGGCCCATGAAGAAGGTGAAAGCCAGCAGCACCGGCACGCCTGCTGCTGAATTTTTGGTCTTCTCAATGGCGAAGATGAAGCCGAACGCGCCTCCCAGGAACACCATCAGGCCCAGGCCGCCCGTGAGCGACGCTGTGATGCCGCTGGCCACGCCAATCCAGGCACCCAGCACGGTGGGCACCAGACTCAGGGCCAGCAGCCAGTACGTGTTGCGCAGCACCTTGTTGCGCTGCTCGGTGGACGTGCCCAGGCCATAGCCCGCGCCTTGGTCGATGGTTTGAACGTTGTTTGTCATGGTCAGCACTCCTTAAGTGTTTACACGGATGAGATGGGCGGATTTTAGGGGGTTTCAAGGGGTTATGCTCAATACTTGTACAACGTTTGGGCCCTTTGCCATGAAAAACAAATTTACGCTCGACCATGCTGATGTCAAGGCCATTGCGGCCGCCGCTGAGGCTGAAGCATTGCGAAACAACTGGGCAGTCACCATCGCCATTGTTGACGATGGCGGGCATTTGCTGGGCCTGCAACGGCTGGACGGCGCGGCGCCGATTTCGGCCCACATTGCACCGGCCAAAGCCAACACCGCAGCCATGGGCCAGCGCGACAGTAAAGTCTACGAAGAGATGATCAATGGAGGACGGGTGTCATTCCTGAGTGCGCCCGTGCTGCACGGCATGCTGGAAGGCGGCGTGGCGATCATGAAAGACGGGCAATGCCTCGGGGCTGTCGGCGTGAGCGGAGTCAAGTCTGCTGAAGATGCGCAGATTGCAAGAGCCGGAATTGCGGCGATCGGGCTTTAAAACGTCACTTGGTCAAAATCAGCTTGCCCAATTTGGTGGTTTGCAGGCGGTAGACCAGGCCATTGTGCTCAATGGCCACCGCTTTTTGACCCTTCAGCAGGTCAGCGCTTTTAAGCGGGTCTGACGCGTTGTCTGAAGGCCGTGCCAACGCGTTTGCTGCGGACGCGCTGCATTGCGCAAGAGGCGAGCTGCAAGCAGGCATCATAAACTCCCGAGTTGGAGATTCATAGCTGTAATGATAATCGTTATCATTTAAAAGTCAATAGAAATTTGTTTCCTTTGCAGTTTTACTCAAACTGTTTCAATTTTTCGGCTCGGTGATGAACCCGATTTTCTTGACGCCCGCCTGCTGCGCTTCGGCCATCGCCTGGGCCACACGCTCATAGCGCACATCTTTGTCGCCGCGAATGTGCAGGTCGGGTTGAGGATTTTTGGCCGCCTGCTCTTTCAGCAGTACGGGCAGATTGGCGTCTTCGATTCTGGCTTCATTCCAGTAGTACACGCCCTTGGCGTCCACACTCAAGCGGATGGTTTCCGGCTTGGCGTCCTGCGGCTGGTTGGTGGCGCGCGGCAGGTCCACATTGACCGCGTGCTTCATCACGGGAATGGTGATGATGAAAATGATCAGCAGCACCAGCATCACGTCCACCAGGGGCGTCATGTTGATCTCATTCATCACCTCATCGGGCTCGTCTTGGGTTCCGAAGGCCATGTTCAGCTCCCGCGCTTCATGGGGACCACATTGGCCGCGCTGCCGGTGGCGACCCTTGCCCCTGTCACGAAGAATGCGTGCAGGTCATGCGCAAAGCTGTTGAGCTTGATCAGGATGGATTTGTTGCCCCGCACCAGCGCGTTATAGCCCAGCACGGCAGGGATGGCGACCGCGAGTCCCAGCGCGGTCATGATCAGCGCCTCGCCGATCGGGCCGGCCACTTTGTCGATGGTGGACTGGCCCGACATGCCGATGCTCAGCAGCGCGTGGTAGATGCCCCAGACCGTGCCGAACAGGCCCACAAACGGCGCGGTGGAGCCAACGGACGCCAAAATCGCCAAGCCCGACTGCAGGCGCGCCGTGAACTCGTCCATGGTGTTCCGCAGGCAGCGCGTGACCCAGTCGCTCACGTCCAGCGTGTCGTGCAGATGCGCTTTGGTATTGCGGTGATGCGCGGTGGCTTCGCGGCCCTCCAGCGCGAGCTGGCGGAATGGGTTGGTCGTGTCGCTGCCGAGTTTTTCCAGGCCCGCAGCAAAGTCTTCACTGTGCCAGAACCCCGCCGCGCCCTTTGTCATATTCTTGTATTTGACGATGTCCAGCGCCTTGATGAGGATGACCATCCATGAGGCCAGCGACATCGCGAGCAACAGGATGGCGACGGCGCGGGTGACAAAGTCGCCCTGGGCCCAGAGGTTGGCGATGCCGAATTGCGATTGCATTTATTTGCTCCAAATAAAACTGACTAAAACCGACTTAAGGGAAAACTATTCGAGAATGAAATTGACCGGCACGTTGAACCACATGGCCTCAGCCACCCCAGCCCGCTTGCCGGGCGTGTAGCGCCACCTCAGAACCGTTGCCAAGGCCGACTGGTCAAGCCGCTCAAAGCCACTGGACTGTCTGATCTCGGCTTTCTGCGCGTTGCCGTCCACGCCAATCAGTACGCGCACCAGCACCTTGCCCTGCTCGCCAAGGCGCTTGCTGATGGGCGGGTAAGCGGGCTTGGGGTTTTGCAGGTAGTCGGCGTCGCTGGAGGGCAACTCGACTTTGGCCGGCGCAGGAGGCGCGGGTGGCGGCGCAGGCGCGGGTGCTTCAGCCACCGGTGCCGCAGTAGGGGGAGCGGGCGCCTGCGGCGTGGTGACGCCTACCGGTGCGTTGGGGCTGGGCGTGGCGTCGGGGATGGCCACAGGTTGGGGCGGCGGGGGCAGCGTCGGCGTTTTGGTCTTTACTACAGGCTGCAGAACGGGTGTTGGCGGTACGGGCGGGGCAGGGGGAGGCGGCACGACTTTAGGCGCGGGCGGCTCAATGAACTCGCTGAGAATTTCTGCGGGCACAATGATCTGCACAGCACGCATCAGCAGCCCGCTTTGCAGCGCCCACAGCGCCCCAGCGTGAAAGACGAGCACGCACACAGCAATCAACAGGTTTCGGTACATGTATCGGTTCACGTATCAGCCCACATGCGCAGCAGGTTATGGTACGTGCCAGTGAGCTCAGTGGATTCAATGGAATCCCCGTGCCTCTGGCGCAGCGCGAGCAGGCTCATGTCCAGCTCGTACAAAAGCCGGCGCTGGTCATCGCGGCGCACCATGCTCTCGATCCAGAAAAAGCAGGCCAGACGGTGCCCGCGCGTCACCGGCGTCACCTGATGCACATGGGTGCCGGGGTACAGCACCAGATGACCGGCCGGCAGCTTGATGGCCTGCTCGCATTGACCGGTTTGACCGGTTTGCCCGCTTTGCGCGCCAGAAATGCACAGTTCGCCGCCGTCGTATTCCTTCGGATCGCTCAAAAATAGCGTGCACGAGATGTCGGTGCGAACGCGTTGTCCGCTGTCCGGCATGAACCGGACGGCGCCATCCACATGGTTGCCGTAAAAATTGCTGGCTCCACCGTAGCGGTTCACGCGCGGCGGGAACACCCGCTTGGGCAGGGTGGCCGGGAAAAACAGCGGGCTGCGGTCCAGGCCCTTCAGCACCATTCTGCGGATGGCCGCGGCCGCTTCGCAATCGTGCGGCAATTGCGCGTTGTTCTTGACTTGCACGGCCTGTTCGCCCGCGCCGGCTTTGCCATCCGCCCACGGCGCGCCTTGTAACAGCCGCCGGGCAGTTTGCAGCTCGTCGGCAGTCAGGACATCAGGAATTATCAGCAGCAATCTCCACACCTTAAAACGTGATCTAAAACGTCATTCAAAACTTAACGCTAAGGCCCGCGTACAGCAGGCGGCCAGCACCCGGCACATAGTGCCTGCGGTACAGCGAATCAGCATACAGCGTGTTGGCCACGTTATTGATGTTGGCCTTGACCGTCACTCTGTCATTGATGATGCACTCTGCCAGCAAATCGACCGTCGTGAAACTCGGCGCTTCCCAGGCGGGTGCTGTCACGTCGGCCGGGGATTGCGCTGAGCGGAAGTTCAGCCCGCCGCCAAAGCGGAATTTTGGCGTCAGCTGGTAGGTGCTCCAGATCGTGCCGCTGTGGCGCGGGCTCAAGCCAGGCCGGTCGCCCACACGGTTGCCCACGGTGGTGGCGGTGGACGCGGCCACATCCACCACGGCCACGGGCATCCACATGTAGGAGCCATAGACTTCCCACTTCGGGTTGATCTTGCCGGTGATGTCGATTTCGAACCCAGCCGAATGCCGCTTGCCCGACAGCAGCAGGCGCGTGGCGGCGGTGTCCGGGTCGGTGTTGCGCTCGTTGTTTTTGGTGGAGCGGAACAGCGCCAGGCGGGTTGAGAACTGCTTGTCGGCGCTGTCGATTTTGGCACCCAGCTCGATGTTCTCGCTGCTCTCAGGCGGCGTGTTGGCGCTCTGCGCGTTGTACGAGTAAACGTCACCCGAGGTGTTGAACGACGTGCCGTATGA
>JAYVNK010000032.1:0-7419 GCA_043758475.1 Comamonadaceae bacterium
ACAACAGCCAAAAAAAGACCGCGATCAGACGGTCTCTCCCAGCTACAGCAGATAATTCTGCTCGATCAGTGACTGCAAAAGGGTAGGAACTTCAGGCTAACCCACAATCTCCCTCGCCAGCGCCGCCACCGACAGCGGCGCGCTGCCTTCGGCCTTGTTGTTCAGCGTCGCGTAAACCGGGTACCCGGCCTTTGTGGTGGCAATGATCACGCGGGCGAGCAGGCTGCGGGTCAGCAGGTCTTCATCCACCAGCCGGTCAAAAGGCTGATACAGATTGATGGCGTCCTTGTAGCCAAAGGCCCCGTGGCTGCGGTGCAGATTCCAGCGGCACACCAGGGGGCCGGGCCACAGGGCGCGCAGTAGGGGCAACTGGCCTTCAATCGGCGGCATTTTGGCGTGCAGGCCAAGGCAGTAGGCGGCACCGGCCGCGCGCAGCACCGCTGCAAATTCAGGCGTCAGCCAATGCGGGTCGCGCACCTCTACCGCCACTACCGCGTCGGGTGCCTCTTGGCTTAGCGCGTCTGGCGACGGCAGGCCGCGCAGCATCGTGGCCAGCCGGTGCAGTAGTGCGGGCATGTCGGCCAGCAGCGCCAATGGCAGCGGGCTGATCTGGAACACCAAAGCGCCGAGCTTTTGCCCCAAGCCTTTCAGCGCTGGCAGCACAAACTCATGCAGGGCCAGCTCAGGGTTCAGAAATGCCGGGTTAATTTGGGCGGCACGTCCCGACTCGCCGCGCACTGTGGCGTCGGTCACCAGCGCGGGCGCTTTCACGGTGAATCGAAAATCTTCACCCACCTGTGCTGCGTAGCTCGCGTATTGCAGGGCGCTCAGGGGCCGGTAAAACGCGCGGTCCAGGCTGACGGCGCGAAGCAGCGGGTGCTGCGCGTAGGCGGCCAGACCGTGTTTGGACAACTGCGCGTCTGAATAGTCACCCTCCCAGACCAGTCCCTTCCAGCCGGGGAAAGTCCAGGACGACGTGCCGAGGTGCACCTGCGGAGGCAGGGCGGCGGCGAGTTCGATGTGTTCGGGCGTGGGAGGCTGCGGGCGCACATGGAAAACCTGAGTCGCCTGGGTAGCCTTCGCAGCCGTGGCCGCCATGAAAGTAGGCAGTTTGGTCATTGGGCCAACCGGCGGGTCGTCATCAGGGAACAGTGCTTCTTGCATGGTTTGCAAGCATAACTTTGTGGCGCGTGAATTGACTTCAACTGGCAAAATGTAGGCCATGTACCTGCCCGCCCACTTCAACGCCAAAGACCCGGCCCATGCGCGGGCGCTGATGCGCGAACATCCATTTGCGTCGCTGATCTCAAATGACGATGACGGCTTGCCGTATGTCACGCCGTTGCCGCTGCACTTGGTGCAAGAGGGTGATGGGGCGAATGGCGCAACCCTCCTGCTGGGCCACTGCGCCAAACCCAACCCGCACTGGCGCTACCTGCAGGCGCGGCCCAAGGCGGTGGCGACGTTCATGGGGCCGCATGCCTACATGACGCCGCGCGTATACCCGGATCTGGCGCGCGTGCCCACCTGGAACTACATTACCGTGCACTGCACCGTGGAGGCGCGGCTGGTGGAGAGTTTTGACGACAAGGACCGCCTGCTCAAACACCTCATTCATGACCACGACCCGGCCTATGCCGAGCAGTGGCGCGGCCTGGGGGAGGAGTACCAGCACAAGATGATGGGTGGCATCGTCGCCTTTGAGCTGCGTGTGATTGACCTGCAATGCAAAATCAAGATCAACCAGCACCGGCCGGAGGCGCGTGACGCCATGCACCAGGCTTACGCTGCGGGCAATGACAATGAGCGGGCTCTGGCGGCGTGGATGGACAAGCTGGCTGCGGCGGATGGTGCGTAGTGCCAGCATCAACGCACGATTCAACCAATGAAGGGACCTGTTAAATGCGCATGATTTTCGGAGTTTTGAGCCTGCTGTTCGTGGTGGCCGTAGTGGGTTTTCTGGCCAAAAAACAGTTGGCGTCGGTCAATGAGATCAAGGTGCCCAGCATTAGTGCATCCGGCACCGTGGGCACTGCTGTGCCCAGCATCAACCCGTCTGGCAATGTGCAGCAGCAGTCGCAGCAGATTCAGCAGCAGTTCAAGGCGGCGGCAGAAGCAGCGGTGCAGCAGGCCCGGCCCATGCCGGATGAAAAATAGCCTGCAGCCCCAGTTTTTCCCATAAAAAAGGCTTGTAGCCCTTGTATACAGTGCATGAGTAGCTATTAAAATAGAAGTACTCTACTCAAACGTGCCCGCCATCACTTCCACCAGCAAGTCCGGGTTCAGGTATCTTTTCAGCGCCGCGTTCACAGCCGATGTGTCCAGTTTTTCGTAAAGGCCTGTCTGCACGCCGTAGCTGTCAAAGGCGCGGTCGTAGCGCAGGTTGAAGGCCAGGTTGGCAGCGGCGTTGGCAGTTTGTGAGAGCCACTCGCCACGCCGGGCCACGATAGCTGATCGGGCAAAACCCACCTCCAGCGCGCCAAAGCCTTCGTCCCGTTTTGCAACCAGCACTTCGCGGATGGTGTTGACAAGTTTCACGCGGTTTTGCGGCGCAAAGCTGGCGTTGATGTTGATGGCACCGGCATTGCCGTCCCACGGCGCCGTGAGGCTGGCGCCCACGCCGTAGCTCAGGCCCTCTTTCTCGCGCACGCGCTCCCACAGGCCCTGGCGGGCCAGCAGTTGCACGGCCGCAAACAGGGCAGGGTAGTCAGCGTCGCGCTCGTTGAAGGGCAGCCCGATGCGCGCGCTGTAGCTGGCGTTGGCCTTGTCGGCCATGGGCAAAACTTGCATCTTGGGGCCAACGGGTTCGGTGTGCACGCTGACCCAGGGCTCGTGTTTTTCCCGCGCGGCCCAGCCTGCAAAGCTGGCCTGCAACTGGGCGCGCAGGGCGGTTGAGTCTGCCGGGCCCACCAAAGTCAGCTCGCCATGCGATGCGCTGCCAAACCGCTGCCAGTAGGTACGCAACTGGATGGCGCTGGCGGCTTTCATTTGCGCTTCGGTTTGCTCCAGGCTGCGGGTTTCACGCGGGTCACCGGCCGGGTACGCCTTGAAGCTGCGCTCCAGCGCATTGCCCGCCACGCTGACCGTGCCGGCCTTGATGTTCTGCATGGCGGCCAGCATGGCTTTCTGGTTGCGCTCGAAAGGCGCGTCGGCAAAGCTGGCACTTTGAAGCAACTGCGCGAGAAGGTCAAAGTACGCCGCTTGGCTGCTGGCCGGGAAGTCCAGGCTGGCGTTCAAAAAACCGGCAAAACTGGTGAACGACAGGCGGGCATCCAGGGCCAATAGGCGCTCTTTCACCTGAACGCCGTTCATTGCACCGGTGCCTTCCAGCAGCAGCGGCCCCAGCATGGTGGCCAAAACGCTGGAGCCGTTGACGGAGTCCAGCGCACCCCAGCGCAGGCGCAGAACGCCAGTGACGCGGTCATCTTTGGCCGCACGCGGCAGCACGGCCAGCTTGAGGCCGGGCTGTCCACCCACTTCAAGCTGGCTGCGCAGGGTGCGGGCGTGAAGGCTGGTGGGCGTAAGTGGGTAGTCTTCAAAGGCCGTTTTTACCGTATTTTGGAGGTCTTTTTGGCGAAACCCCAAGTCCTGGCGAAACCCCAAGTCCTGGCCTGTAGCCCTTGTCTCCTGTTCATATGAAGCTATTAATACAGTAGCATTCAACAATTGCGCCTGCGCCACTGGCACAGGCGGCGGTGCGCGCAGTGGCGCGGCCCCGGCCACCGGCAGGTAAGTGCCCGCCGTGCGGTTGGATGCCACCAGGTAGTTTTTGGCCAGCGCACGCACGTCGTCAGGGCTGACCGTGGCCAGCGCTTCGCGCAGCGCAAAAATCAGGCGCCAGTCGCCCAGCGCCACCGTCTCGGTCAAGGCCTGCGCGGTGGCCTCGGCGTCGCGCAACACAGAGCGCCAATTGGCCAGCAGCGTCTGGCGGGCCGTGATGATTTCAGCGTCTGTCAGGCTCAGGCTTTCAATCACGCGGGCCAGTGCTGCGGCGGATTTTATGGCGCCCAGCTCCTGCCCGTCGGCATAGCCTCCACTTGCCGGACTGGCCGGACTGACCGGACTGACCGGATTGGCTGGACCTAGGGTGCTAGCAATCTCCGGCAAGCCCACACCCGCCATCAGGTAACCAGGCTCGCGCAAGGACCGGTAGTAAGCCCAGTCGGTCACGGCAAGACCGGTGGCAAGCAGGCCCCTGGACAGCGGCCCTGCGCGCTGGGATATTGCCTCGGCCAGCACGCGGGCGGCCGCGCCCTCCCGCGTGCCGCCGGCCGGCAGGTGGTACAGCACGGCTGTGGTGCCCAGGCCACCACTGCGGCGCAGCAGCACGCTGCGTTCGCCATCCTGCGCGGGGTTCAGCGTGTAGGTGGGTGCCAGGGGTTCCGCCGGGCGCGCAATCGGCCCAAAGGCTTGCGCAATTTGTCGGCGCACGTGAGCTGCATCAAACGCGCCCGCCACGATCAGGGTGGCGTTGTCAGGCCGGTAATGTTTACGGTAGAAGGCGTACAGCGTGGGCAAGCTGACATTTTCAATGTCGCTTTTAAGGCCCAGCGTGCTGTGGCCGTAGCCATGGCTGCCATAGGCCAGCGCCACCATGCGGTCGCCCAGAACGCGGCCCGGCTCATTTTCAGCGCGCTCAAACTCGTTGCGCACCACGGTCATCTCGCTGTCGAGTTCGGCGCGGGTAAAGCGCGCTTGCGTCATCATGCCGGCCAGCCAGCCCAGTATGTAGTCCATGCGCTCGGCGGATTTGTCGTCGTTGGCCAGAAAATGTGCAAAGTAATTGGTGCGGTCGGGCGATGTGGTGCCGTTGTAGCGCATGCCCAGCGCCTGCATGTCGCGCATCGGGTTCTCCACCTTGCCGCTGGGCTTGAACAGCATGTGCTCCAGCAGGTGCGCCGCGCCGGTTTCGCCCAGCCCTTCGTGCCGCGAGCCCACCCGGTAGGTGATGTTGACGGTCACCACCGGTTTGGCAGCATCGGGCAGCAGTAGCACCTGCAGGCCATTGGGCAGGGCCAGCTCGGTGATGTTCTGAAGCGTCTGCACCTCGCGCAGGGCCACATCAGGCTGCAAGGCGGGCTGTAAAGAGGTCTGCAAGGCGGGTTGGCCATGGGAGGGTACCGTCAGGCTGGCCAGCGTGCACAGGCACAGAATCAGAAAATGTCTCATGCTTGTCAAGTCTCTGTTGAGGGCTTATCAAGGAAGCCGGTTGGGTTGACCGTTTTATGGAATGTAAACTCAAACGCACAACCATGGCCCCCACCCTGAATACGCCCAACGCCCCTGATGCGCGGCCCTTCCTGACGGACCAGCAGGCCATGGCCGCAGCCTTGGCGCAAGCACGCGCGGCGGCCGATGCGGGCGAGGTCCCCGTAGGCGCGGTGGTGGTGAAAGACGGCCAGATCATCGCCACAGGCCGCAATGCGCCGCTTGGGGCACATGACCCCACAGCCCACGCCGAAATCATCGCTCTGCGTGCGGCGGCAAAGGCGCTTGCCAACTACCGGCTGGACGGCTGCGAGCTGTTTGTCACGCTCGAACCCTGCGCCATGTGCAGCGGGGCCATGCTGCATGCACGGCTGGCCCGCGTGGTGTTTGGCGCAGCAGACCCCAAGACTGGCGCGGCGGGTTCGGTGGTCAACCTGTTTGCCCAAGCGCAGCTCAACCACCAGACTCAAGTTCAAGGCGGGGTGCTGGCATCAGAGAGCGCCGCGCTGTTGCAAGACTTTTTCAACCAGAGGCGCAGCCAACAGCGCCAGGAGACGCTGATGAACCACCCCCTGCGGGACGACGCCCTGCGCACCCCCGACGCGCAATTTGACAACCTGCCAGGCTACCCGTGGCCGGCGCATTACGTGAGCGATCTGCCGTCGCTGGCCGGGCTGCGAATGCATTACCTGGATGAAAGCGGTGGTCCTCAAGCCGAAGCAGCGGGGCAGGGTACCGGAATCGACACGGACGCCGCCAGGGAAGCGGCTGCAAACGCGGCCCCGGCCCCACAGACCACCTACCTGTGCCTGCACGGCAACCCGGCCTGGAGCTACCTGTACCGCAAGATGATCCCCGTGTTCCTGCAATCAGGCTCCCGCGTGGTCGCCCCCGACCTGATTGGCTTTGGCAAGAGCGACAAGCCCAAGAAAGATGCTGCCCACACTTTCACCTGGCATCGCCAGACCTTGCTGGAACTGGTGGAGCGGCTGGACTTGCGCAACATCGTGCTGGTGGTGCAGGACTGGGGCGGCCTGCTGGGTTTGACGCTGCCTTTTGCCGCACCAGAGCGCTACAAGGGCCTGCTGGTGATGAACACCACGCTGGCCACCGGCGAGGTGCCGCTGTCGGCGGGTTTTGTCGCCTGGCGCGACATGTGCGCCAAAAACCCTGCCTTTGACGTTGCCCGCCTGTTTGCGCGCGGCAACCCGCACATGAGCCGGCAAGAATGCGCCGCCTACATGGCCCCTTTTCCAGACACCGGGCATCGGGCTGCGACCCGCGTTTTCCCGGCGATGGTGCCCGAGTTTGCAGACTCGGATGGCGCGGCCGTATCCCGCCAGGCCAGGGATTTCTGGATCAGCCACTGGCAAGGCACCAGCCTGATGGCTATCGGCACCCAAGACCCAGTGTTAGGCCCGCCCGTGATGCGGCAACTGCAAGCCATGATCCGAAATTGCCCCGAGCCGATGCTGCTGGACCCGGCAGGCCACTTTGTGCAGGAGCACGGCGAGCCCATCGCGCAGGCGGCTGTCGGCCTGTTCGCGGCACAATCGTCCTGAATGAAAAAACACATCTACATCTATTCCCCTTCGGGTGCCGTGCGCGACAAGGCGGCGTTCAAACGCGGCATCGCACGCCTGAAAACCCTGGGCCACGATGTGGAAGTGGACGTGGCCGCGCTGGCCAGCCATCTGCGCTTCGCCGGCGATGACGAAACCCGCCTCGCCGCTATCCACCGCGCGGCAGCCAGCGGTGCCGACGTGGCATTGATATCCCGTGGCGGCTACGGCATCACCCGCATTCTGGGTGGCATCAAGTACAAGGCCGTCGCCAAAGCCATCGACAAAGGCATGCTGTTTGTAGGCATCAGCGATTTCACGGCTTTCTCACAGGCCATGCTGGCAAAAACCGGTTCCATTACCTGGGCCGGCCCGGCGCTGTGCGAGGGTTTTGGCGTGGCTGATGCGTCTGACAATGCAGACGGGCATGGTCACCGGGGAGGCTCTGGTGGCAAGAAGGGAGACACCACCGGGGCAGGCCCTGACGCCATCATGGAAGACTGCTTTAACGATTTGCTCACCGGGCGGGGGGAGGGCGCGGGCTGGCGGCAACATCGTGAGCCAGCAGTCAATGCTACTAATTCAGAAGCTACTCATGCACTACCGACAAGGGCCATAGCCATATTTGACACCTATACCGTGAAAAAGG
>JAYVNK010000033.1:0-7400 GCA_043758475.1 Comamonadaceae bacterium
GGTATTTCCCGTTTTACATCGGTCTGCTGATGACCATCGCCACGCTGGCAAATCTGTTCAACGCGTTGCGCCTGAAGAAAAATGAGTCGTTTGTGTCACGGCCCAAATTGAAACTGGTCATGGCCATCTTTCTGCCGTGCCTCGTTTACCTGGCCGTCATGCAAATGCTGGGCCTGTATGTGTCATCGGCCATCTTCATCGCCGTGTTCATGCGCTGGCAGGGGAAATTCGGCATCCTGAAGTCGGTGCTGACGGGCGTGGGCACTTCGGTGGTGCTTTTTTTAATGTTTGAGATCTGGTTCAAGGTACCGCTCCTCAAAGGCCCACTTGAAGCAGCATTAGGCTACTGACAGGATTGTTGCGACATGGATGAAGTACAGGCGTTGATGCAGGGGTTCTCAGTGGCCCTGAGCCCCGTCAATATCGGGCTGATGTTTCTGGGCATTTTGCTGGGCGTTCTGATTGGCGTGCTGCCGGGACTGGGCGGAGCCAACGGCGTGGCGATTCTGCTGCCACTGACCTTCAGCATGAACCCCACTTCGGCCATCATCATGCTGTCGTGCATCTACTGGGGCGCCCTGTTTGGCGGGGCCATCACGTCGATCCTGTTCAACATCCCCGGTGAGCCCTGGTCGGTAGCCACCACGTTTGACGGCTACCCAATGGCGCAGCGTGGCGAGGCCGGAGCCGCTTTGACAGCTGCTTTCACCTCGTCATTTTTCGGCGCGCTGGTGGCAGTGATCATGATCACCTTCACCGCACCGCTGGTTGCCAAATTCGCCTTGAAGTTCGGGCCACCCGAGTTTTTTGCGGTGCAGTTGCTGACGTTTTGCAGCTTTGTAGGCATGAGCAAGGGCGCACCCTGGAAAACACTGGCTGCGATGTTCCTGGGCTTCACGCTGGCAGCCATCGGCATGGACAACGTGACGGGCCAATTGCGCCTGACCTTTGGCTTTGAGCCGTTGATGAAGGGCTTTGACTTTCTCATTGCCGTCATCGGCCTGTTCGGCATTGGCGAGATTTTGCTCACCATGGAAGAAGGTTTGGCATTCCAGGGCAAGTCTGCCCGCATTGATTCCAAAGTGGTACTGGAAACGTGGAAGAAGCTGCCACGCTACTGGCTCACCTACATTCGCAGCGCCGCCGTGGGCTGCTGGATGGGCATCACACCTGGAGGCGCAACACCGGCTTCCTTCATGGGCTACGGCATTGCCAAGCGGTTTTCACCGAATGGCAAAAACTTTGGCAAAGGCGAAATTGAAGGCGTGCTGGCCCCCGAGACCGCCGCCCACGCTGCGGGCACGGCTGCCCTGTTGCCCATGTTGACGCTGGGCATTCCGGGCTCGCCCACCGCCGCCGTGCTATTGGGTGGCTTGCTGGTGTGGGGCCTGCAGCCCGGCCCGCTGCTATTTGTGGAGCAGAAAGATTTTGTCTGGGGCCTGATCGCCAGCATGTACCTGGGCAACATTGTGGGGCTGATTGTGGTGCTGCTGACGGTGCCCTGGTTTGCCGCCATTCTGCGCATCCCATTCTCGATCATCGCGCCGGTCATTCTGGTGATCTGCGCGGTCGGGGCGTATACCGTGCACAGCTCGATGTTCGACGTGTGGCTGATGCTGGGCTTTGGCGTGATGGGTTATGTGTTCAAAAAGCTGGACTACCCGCTCGCACCGCTGGTGCTGGCACTGGTGCTGGGCGACATGGCCGAGAACGCGTTTCGCCAGTCGCTCTTGGGCTCCAGCGGCAGCATGCTGGTGTTTGTGTCCAATCCGCTGGTGGCCAGCATCACGGGTCTAGGGTTGCTGATGCTGTTCTGGCCGCTCGTGGCGGCGGTTCTGGCGCGGCTGAAATCCCGCAGCGCCATCGTTTGATGGGCTGCCGGTCACGGGTCGATCGCGATTTTATTACTTGTTAAAGCAGTCATGATGCATTCACTGCAAACTTCACCCCAGCACTGGGTCCGCTACACCCACCAAGGTAACCCAGGTTTTGGATTACTCAAGGGCAACCAAATCGCAGTCCACGCGGGTGACATGTTTGCCTCGCCAACGGCCACAGGTGAGCAAGTGGCGTTGGCTGACGTGCAAATCAACCTGCCCTGTCAGCCACAAAAATTCATTGGCCTGTGGAACAACTACCACGCGCAGGCAACAAAGCAGAACCTGTCGCTGCCGCTGGAGCCGCTGTACTTCATCAAGGCCGCCAGCAGCTATTGCGCCCACGGCGAGCCGATTGTTTCTCCATTGAGCTACGACGGGCGGGTGGTGTATGAGGGTGAACTGGGGCTGGTCATTGGCAAGACCTGCAAAAACGCGACTGTGATCGAGGCCCAGGCTGCAATTTTTGGTGTCACGTGTGTCAACGATGTCACAGCGCTCGATTTGATCAGCCGCGACGCTTCGTTCGCCCAATGGACCCGCGCTAAAAGCTTCGACACCTTTGGCGTGTTCGGCCCAGCAATAGCCACCGGGCTTGACCTGAATGCGCTGACGGTGCGAACCCTGGTCAACGGGCGCGAGCGCCAAAATTACCCTTGCAGCGACATGATTTTCTCGCCTGCGCAAATTGTGTCGGCACTGTCCGGGGATATGACGCTGCAGCCGGGCGACCTGATTGCCTGTGGCACGTCACTGGGGGTCTTGCCAATGAAGCCGGGCACCGTGGTGGAGGTGGTAATCGACGGCGTGGGCACGCTACGCAACACCTTCATGCCTGGCACGGGTGAGACCCCTATACAAAACTCTGATACCCAAAAACCCGACTCACACGGGGCTTACAAACCATGAGAATTTGCATCGTCGGCGCAGGTGCCATTGGCGGCTTGCTGGGCGTGAAACTTGCACGCACTGGGCACGACGTCTGCCTGATCTTGCGCGGGGCCAATCTGGCTGCGGTGCAGGCCCATGGCTTGCTATTGATCGAGGAAAACGGCAACGAGCTGCTGGCCAACCCGATTCGCGCAACATCTACCATTGCCGAGGCGGGTATGCAGGACGTCATCATCCTGGGCATGAAAGCCCATCAGGTGGCTGCCATCGCCAGTGAGCTGCCCGCGCTGATGCACGCCGACACGCGCCTGGTCACCCTGCAAAACGGCATACCGTGGTGGTACTTCAAGAAGCAGCCTGCGGCCATGGATCCGACCTACCTTGGGACCGCCATCAATGCGGTTGATCCGGATGGCGTCATCGCGCGGCACATTGGCATTGACCGCGTGATCGGCAGCGTGGTGTACCCGGCCAGCGAGGTCATCCGCCCCGGCGTCATCAAGGTCATCGAAGGCAACCGTTTTACGCTGGGTGAGCTGGATGGGACTGACACGCCCAGCATCCGCGCCATCAGCGACGCCTTCAAGGCGGCAGGCTTCAAGGCGCCGGTGTCGATGGACATCCGCTCCGAAATCTGGCTCAAGGTCTGGGGCAATTTAAGCTTCAACCCGATCAGCGCGTTGACGCACGCCACGCTGGAAGACATTTGCCTGTTCCCTGCCACGCGCGAGCTGGCCGCCAGCATGATGCGTGAAGCTCAGACGATTGGCGAAAAGCTCGGCGTGCAGTTCAAGGTCAGCCTGGACAAACGCATTGCTGGCGCGCAGGCTGTGGGGCAACACAAAACCTCCATGCTGCAAGACGTGGAAATGGGCCGCCAGCTTGAACTGCAGGCGCTGGTAGGCTCGGTGATGGAACTCGGCCAAATCACGCAAACGCCCACGCCGACCATCAACGCCGTTTACGCGCTGGCCAGCCTGCTGGCGAAAAATTTGCAGGACCGCAAGGCCACCCTGCGCATTGGCTGAGACTGTTTGCCTGAATGGCTTCTGCTCTGCCTGCCGATCACCTTACTTCACCTTCAACACCATGACGCACTTCACCACCCTGGCCGAGATGATCGCCGTCCATGCAGGGCAGACGCCCGATGCAACGGCCATGTCAGCCCCCGACGGCAAGCCGCTCAGCTACGTCGGCCTGCACCAGCTGGTCGGGCAGACCGTTGGCAAACTCAATGCGCTCGGCATTGGCCGGGGCGACCGGGTAGGCATCGTTCTGCCCAACTGCCCCGAGATGGCCACCGCATTTGTGGCCGTGGCCAGTGCCTGCACCGCCGCACCATTGAACATGGCCTACCGCGCTGATGAGTTTGAGTTTTACCTGAGCGACCTCAAGGCCAAGGCGCTGATCGTGGCCACGGGCAGCGAGACACCCGCACGCGCTGTTGCCGCCAAGCTGGGCGTTGCCGTGCTTGAGCTTGACGCGCACCCCGAACTCGGTGCAGGCCACTTTGAACTGAGGGGCGCGGCCATGGCGGGCGCTGCAGCAGCCTCAGCCGGCATGGCGCAGACGGGCGATATCGCCCTTATCCTGCACACCTCGGGCACCACTTCGCGCCCAAAAATTGTGCCACTGTCGCACCGCAACGTCTGCGCGTCCGCCCGCAACATCAGCGCCACGCTGAAGCTCACGCAGGCCGACCGCGAGCTTCACATCATGCCGCTGTTCCACATCCATGGCCTGATTGCCGGGGTGCTGGCGCCCATGGCAGTGGGCAGCCAGATTTTCTGCACCCCCGGCTTCAACGCGCTGAAGTTTTTTGGCTGGATGAAGGAATGCAAACCCACCTGGTACACCGCCGTGCCAACCATGCACCAGACGATCCTCTCGCGTGCGGCCGGCAATGTGGACGTGATCAAGGCCAACCCGCTGCGCTTTCTCCGCTCATCATCTTCTTCCATGCCAACCCAGGTGATTGCCGAGCTTGAAAAAGTCTTCAACGCGCCGCTGATTGAGTCCTACGGCATGACCGAGGCCGCGCACCAAATGTCCAGCAACCCGCTGCCACCGGCCAAGCGCATTCCGGGCTCGGTGGGTTTGGCGGCAGGCCCTGACGTAGGCATCATGGACTTGCAGGGTAAGTTGTTGGCCGCAGGCGAGATTGGCGAGATCGTGATCCGGGGCGAAAACGTCACCGCCGGCTATGAAAACAACGACAAAGCCAACTCAGAAGCCTTCACCCACGGCTGGTTTCGCACGGGCGACCAGGGCACGTTGACCGAAGACGGCTACCTGTCGCTCACGGGCCGCCTGAAAGAAATCATCAACCGGGGCGGCGAAAAAATCTCGCCCCGTGAAGTGGATGAAGTGCTGATGGACCACCCAGCCGTGTTGCAGGTGGTGACGTTTGCCATGCCGCACCCCAAGCTCGGCGAAGACGTGGCTGCCGCCGTGGTGCTGCGCGAAAACATGACACTGACCGAGCGCGAGTTGCGCGATTTTGCAGCCACCAAACTGGCCGACTTCAAGGTGCCAAAAAAGGTGCTGTTTCTGGCCGAAATCCCTAAAGGCGCGACTGGCAAGCTGCAACGCATCGGGCTGGCGGAGAAATTGGGCTTGGTCGGCTGACCGGCGCTGCCCTGCATCGCGACGTCCGGCGCAATCGCGCGCTGAAACAGGTGCGGCATCTTCAGGAAATAGCTATAATATCTATAGCTTCTTATGCAAACCCGACGGGGGCTAGAAGCACTTTTTATCTCTAAAAGTCCTGAAAAACCGTGGAATGCGCAGGAAATGCCTGTAAAAATTCGCGAAAGCCTGTTTTCCAACTACAAACAAGAATGATTCGCATTAATGTATACTGCGTTTGTACTCTGACGTAACCGTCACCCCAGCCAGCTTCTCCGGGCATAGTTGCAAATGCCCCCGGTTGTCGCAAGCCACTGTTTTGACCATTCAACACGCACCGCGACCATGCAAAAACCGAAATTCAAGAAAAAAATGGCTGTAGCCCCCGTCCATCAAGCACAAATAGCTACTGATACTGTAGCAACATCCGCGCTCCTGCCTTTTGGGGCGATGCTGCTGGCGGGCTCCATGAGCGCCATGGCGCAACAGCCGCCTAGTGGCCAGGCAAACACCGGTGCCGACCGGACACTGAATCAGGTCACCGTGAAAGAGAAAGCCGACGCGCCGGAAGGCAAAGACTCGGTTCGCGCCACCACCACCACCATCGGCAAGGGCAACCAGGAACTGCGCAACATTCCGCAGTCCATCACGGTCGTGACCGAAAAACTCATTGACGACCGCAATCTGGACAACCTGAAAGACGTGCTGCGCAACACGGCCGGCGTCACCTTCCAGGCAGCCGAGGGCGGCGAAGAAGATATCCGCCTGCGCGGCTTCTCACTGGCCACCACGGGCGACCTGTTCATTGACGGCATGCGCGACCCTGCGTTTTATGACCGCGACACCTTCAACAACGACCGCGTTGAGTTGCTGCGCGGCTCGGCCTCGATGCTGTTTGGGCGCGGCTCCACCGGCGGCGCGGTCAACCAGGTGAGCAAGGTGCCACGCCTGTTCACCGAGCATGAAGTCACCACCACCATCGGCAGCCACAACTATGTGCGGGTGCTGGGCGACTTCAACATACAGACTGGCGATAGCGCCGCGCTGCGCATCAACGCCATGGCCAACAAGGCGGACAATAACGGCTCGGGCAGCAGCACCGATAAAAAAGGCATTGCGGCGGCCTACCGCTTTGGCATTGGCGAGCGCAACGAATTCCAGGCCAGCGCGTACTACCTGGAAAACAGAAACGGTCTCAATTGCGGGCTGCCGTGGATCAGGCCCAAAGCCACCGACACCTCGGCTGCCAACACCATCATCCCCAACATTGACCCCACCACCTACTACGGCCTGGCGAGCGACCGCAACTACGGTACCGCGCAATGGGTGAACCTTAAACACACCCACCGGTTTGATGTGGACAGCGAACTGCAAACTCAGTTGCGCAAAGGCAGTTTCACGCGGGACCTGCGGGCCAGCACCCTGCGCTTTGCGGGCCTGGCCCCCGCAACCGGGTTGCCGCTGTTCAATCCGGTAGCCGTGGACATCAGCAACCTCAACGCCAACACCGTGTTCAACCGGGGCACGCCGCTCAAGGTGCAGGACGTGGACACCCTGCACTTCCAGAGCGACTTCAACGCCAAATTCAATGCGCTGGGGGTCAAGCATGAGGTGGTAACTGGGGTGGATTTTGCGCGCGAGAAAAAGTTTGTCAACGCCGCGCGCGCAGCTTCCCAAGGTGGCGTGGATTTGATTAAAACGCAAACCAGATACGGCACGCCAGAGGACGGATTCAGCGTAAATGAGGACGCGCGCGTGTTCCGCCCCGGCAATGAGTTCACGTCCAACAACCTCGGGGTTTATGGCCAGGATCTGATTCAGGTCGCTAAAGACTGGAAACTGCTGCTCGGCCTGCGGTATGACAGCATGAAAGGCAACTACAGCGCTTACACCATTCCCGCCGCTGCTGCCGGGCCGGTGACCACCACGACCTATGAGCAGGTGATTGGGGCCACCAGCAAGCGCCTGGGCCTGCTGTACCAGCCCAACCCGTTGCAGTCGTTC
>JAYVNK010000034.1:0-7358 GCA_043758475.1 Comamonadaceae bacterium
AAACTTGCGAAACGCGACGCTCAGCGAGGTACCGGTTTCTACGTCCGTGCGGATGTCATTGAGCAGTTTGGTCACACGGGGATTGGGGTTGCCCCGGCCCACAATGTCAAAGGCCTGCAGCAGCGGGACGCCCGCCTTCATCATGGTGGCAAGCTGGCGGGTAAAAATGGCAAGTTCCTTGGGCCTGATTGAGGTGCCCGCGCGCATGCGCCGCTTCTTGATTTTGTTGGGGGTGACGCCCTGCCGGCGCAGGGCAGACCGCACCTGATTTTCGCCGCCTGCACGAGACTCGCCCCGCACCTGCTTGCCATTGCGGTCCTTGCCTTCCCACTCGAAGACAAACTCTTTGACGCTTTTAGACTTTGCAGCAGTAGCCATGGGGTCCCTTGGGTTTGTGTGTTTGGTTCTTCATGGGGTTTGTTCCCGCATCACTCGTTCGTCACAGCCAGCACTTCTTCCAGCGACGTCAACCCCAGCCTGACCTTGTGCAAGCCGGATTCACGCAGAGACCGCACCCCCTCAATCCTGGCCTGGTCTGCAATGTCAAGGGAACTGCCATCGCGCAAAATAATGCGCTGGATGTCTTCCGTGATCGGCATCACCTGGTAGATGCCCAGCCGCCCTTTATACCCATTGTTGCAGGCTGAACAGCCCACAGGCCGGTAACTTACCCAAGACCCGTCAAGGTCAGCCGCCGAATAGCCGGCATCCAGCAGCGCCTTTGCCGGCAAGTCTGCGGGCGCCTTGCAGACGGTGCACAGGCGACGTGCAAGCCGCTGGGCGGTGATGAGGATCACGCTGGAGGCAATGTTGAACGGCGCAATGCCCATGTTGCGCAGCCGCGTCAGCGTAGTTGGCGCGTCGTTGGTGTGGAGCGTCGAGAGCACCAGGTGGCCGGTTTGCGCCGCCTTGACGGCAATGTCCGCAGTCTCAAGGTCGCGGATTTCGCCCACCATGATGATGTCTGGGTCCTGGCGCATGAACGAGCGCAGCGCTGTGGCAAAAGTCAGTCCTGCCCGCTCGTTGATGTTGACCTGGTTTACGCCAGGCAGGTTGATCTCTGACGGGTCTTCAGCCGTCGCAATGTTGACGCCTGGCTTGTTGAGCATGTTCAGGCAGGTATACAGCGATATGGTCTTGCCGGAGCCTGTGGGGCCGGTGACCAGAATCATGCCGTAGGGACGCTTGATGGCTTTGAGCAGCCGTTCCTTCTCTTCAACCTCATAGCCCAGTGCATCAATGCCCAGCTTCGCGGTGCCAGGGTCCAGAATGCGGATCACGATTTTTTCGCCAAACAGCGTGGGCAATGTGCTCACCCTGAAATCGATGACCCGGTCAGGCCCGATTTTCAGCTTCATCCGGCCATCCTGCGGCACCCGCTTCTCGGAGATGTCCATTTTGGAAATCACCTTGATTCGGGACGCCAGCTTGTCCTTGATGGCAATGGGTGGCGCAGCAATTTCGCGCAGCTCGCCGTCAATCCGGAACCTTACGCGGTAGGTGTGCTCGTAGGGCTCAAAGTGCAGGTCGGACGCGCGCATGCTGAAGGCATCGATGAGCATCTTGTGCAAAAACTTGACGACTGGTGCGTCCTCTACCTCGGCCACGCTGGCGTCGGCACTCTCGGAGATGGTCTCAGCCAGGGACTCGTCAAAATCAAAGTCGCTTCCAATGAGAAAATCCATCGCCTCTGTGGCGCTGGTGGACGTGATCTCGACCAGTTTCAGGAGCTTGTCGTATTCGGCAATAACCCAGTCGACGCCAAGCTTGGTGGCAAATTTGATTTTTTCCGCCGCCTCCTGGTCGGACGGGTCTGCGGTGGCGACGATCAGCCGGTTGTTGCGCTTGCTGAGGACGACAATGCGGTAAGCGCTGCAGATTTTGGTATCCAGCAGGCCCTTGGGCAGGCGGTTGGCATCAATGGCATCCAGATCCACCAGTGGCGCAGCAAACGCCGATGACATGGTGTGGGCCAGATCGGACGCGGAGACAACGCCCGACCCCGTGAGTTCGGCAATGAAACTGGTGCGGCTGCTGGACGCCTTGCGGTAAATGTCTTCGGCAGATTTTTGCCCCAGCTTGCCTGCCAGAATCAGCGCGCGGCCCAACCCCGGAAGGGCGATGGTGGGAGATTCACGGAGAGCGGATTCGACTGCGGCCATGGACCGAAAATGTACTACGTCAGGAGGTAATTACCTAATCATCGCCGATTGGGGTTGCGAAGTAAATCGCAAGCGTAAAACATTCGACGCCACGGCGGTGCCATGTGAAATAAAACCGACAGTCCGGACTTTTCTTTGCTGTATTGGTGCCGGAGAGATGAATCGAACACCCGACCTTCTCATTACGAATGAGCTGCTCTACCAACTGAGCTACACCGGCATAAGCCTTCGATTATAGCTCGCCCGACCCGATTTTCATCCCAGGTATCCGTCGGTTTGGCTGTCTGTTCGTGGGCGACCGCGGAACCGGCTTTGCCGGGCCGCTGGTAGCGCCCCCTGGGGGGAGGCGGCTGCGGCCGCTTCGGGGGGTCACTGCAAAGCGCGGCTGACCACTTCGCGCACATCGTTGCTCAAATCCGGTTTGGCCGCCACTCTGGCAATGGCCTCGCGGGCAGCCGAGCGGTATGGCTCGGTGAGGCGGCTCCAGCGGTCCAGTGCCCGGGCCAGCCGGGCGGCAACTTGCGGGTTGATTCCATCCAGCTCGATGACACGGTCGCCCCAGAACACGTAGCCTGCCGAGTCCGCACGGTGAAACGCCCCCGGGTTGGCACTACAGTAGCTGAAGATGACACTGCGGGCCCGGTTGGGGTTGCGCAGGTTGAAGTCGGCATGCGCCATGAGCCGGCGCACGGCTGGCAGCACGTCACCATTGCGGTCGCAGGCACCTGCTTGCAGCGCAAACCATTTGTCCAACACGAGCGGGTCATCCTTGAACAGGGCGTGGAAGCGTGCCAGGGCCGGACTGGCCAGCGCGTTGCCACTGCTGACCAGCGCACCTAGCGAATTCAGGCGATCGGTCATGTTGGAGGCATCCCTGAAGCGCTCGTAGGCCCGGCCTGGCCAGACGGCGTCGCCGGTCTGCCTGGCGGCAAGGCAAAGGTAGCTCAATGCCATGCCTGCCAGCGCGCGCCGCCCTGACGACACCGGGTCGGGCACATAAGTGCCGTTGTCCTGATGCACTTCAAAAGCCCATTGCCAGTCGGGCGCAAGTGCGTGCGCCAGTTGCTCGCGCATGACCTCGCGCACCGCGTGAATGCGCTGGGGATCGACCGTGACCAGTTGCTCTGCCATGTAGGTCTCAGAGGGCAGCGTGAGCACCAGTTCCTTGAATGCGGCGTCCAGAAGGGGATTGCGAAGAACCCGGCGCAAACCTTCAATGCAGGCGTCTTTCAGGGGGGTGGTCCTTGTCAAGTCTGCATTGTCAGATATTAAAATGATAGCATCTCGAAGCATCAGGCGCTGGCCTGCTTCCCACCGGTTGAATGGGTCCGAGTCAGACCCGAGCAGCGTCAGCAACTGTGCATCGCTGTAGTCAAAAGCCAGCACCACGGGGGCCGAGAAGCCGCGCAGGATAGACGGCACCGGTGCGGCCTCTACGTTGACAAAAGTCAATGTCTCGCTGGCCTGGGTCAGCACAAACACGCGCGAGAGTCCTGCGGGCGCGGCTTCATTGTCCAGTTGCAACGGCAAATCCGAACCATCCGCACCCACGAGGCCCAGGCCCACGGGAATGACAAACGGCTCCTTGACTGGCTGGCCAGGCGTGGGCGGGCAGCTTTGCGACATTGTCAGGGTGTAGGTTTTGGCGGTCGCATCATAGATGCCGCTGGCCTGGACGTGTGGTGTGCCGGCCTGGCTGTACCAGCGCTTGAACTGCGGCAACAGTTGTGCCAGATCGGATTGCGGATTGGCATCGGCGATGGCTTGCGCGAATTCGTCGCAGGTGACGGCGTGGCCATCATGGCGGGCAAAGTACAGCGTCATGCCTTTGGCAAAGCCTTTCCTGCCCAGAGGGTCGGCGGCCCCTTCAGTGGCGAGCGTCTGCATCATCCGCACTACCTCGGCCCCTTTTTCGTAAATGGTGACGGTGTAGAAATTGTTGATCTCCACGTAACTGTCGGGGCGCACCGGGTGCGCCATCGGGCCCGCATCTTCGGGGAACTGGGCGGTACGCAGCACGCGCACGTCTTCAATGCGCTTGACAGCGCGGGCTGATGCCTCGCCACACAAATCCTGCGAAAACTCCTGGTCGCGGAACACTGTCAAGCCCTCTTTCAGGCTCAGTTGAAACCAGTCGCGGCAGGTGATGCGGTTGCCAGTCCAATTGTGGAAATACTCATGGCCGACCACGCTTTCAATGTTGGAGAAATCAACGTCCGTGGCCGTGGCCGGGCTGGCCAGCACGAACTTGGTGTTGAAGATGTTCAGGCCCTTGTTTTCCATTGCGCCCATGTTGAAGTCGCTGGTGGCGACGATCATGAAGCGCTCCAGGTCCAGGCCCAGGCCAAACCGGGCTTCGTCCCAGGCCACGCTGGCCATCAGCGAATTCATGGCGTGCTCGGTTTTGTCAAGGTCGCCCGGACGTACGTAGACCTGCAGCAGGTGGCCTTTGCCCGCACGGGATGTGATGCGCTGCTCCCGCGCCACAAACTGGCCGGCCACCAGCGCAAACAGGTACGACGGTTTTTTGTGCGGATCTACCCACCTGGCAAAGTGGCGGCCTTCGTTGCCGGGGCCTTCCAGCGGGCCATGGTCCACCAGGTTTCCATTGCTTAAAAGCACCGGGTATTTGGCCTTGTCAGCCCGCAGGGTCACGCTGTAGCTGGCCATCACGTCGGGGCGGTCCAGGAAGTAGGTGATGCGGCGAAAGCCTTCGGCCTCACACTGGGTGAAGAAAGCCTCGTTGCTGACAAACAGGCCCATCAGTTTGGTATTATTGACGGGTATGCAGGTGGTGAAGATCTCCAGATCAAAGGATGCCTCGCCGTCTGGCAGGTTTCCCAGCACCAGCAGGGAGCCCTCCATCTTGAACGAGGTGCCCTGGCCGTTGACCAGCACGCGTGCCAGGTTCAGGTCATCTCCATCCAGCTTCAGGGGCTGCGCGGCCACCGCAGCGTTGCGGCGCAGCGTCATCCGGTTGAGCACGCGGGTCTTTGCTGCGTCCAGATCAAACGTCAGGTCTACAGTGTCTATCCAATAAGCGGGCGGCGCGTAGTCTTCGCGGCGCACCAGGGTGACGCCCGGGCCTTCATCATTCAATTGCAACATGCAGTTTCTCCAGAAAATTCGAGTTCAATAATTCGTTGTAATCGCGTGCGTGGGCCAGGACGTGCGGCCCGGCCAGTTCCGCCGCGCTGTGGCTAGTGCAGATGCCCACAGCCCGCATGCCAGCGCGGCGTACGGCTTCAATGCCAAAAGGCGCATCTTCAAAGACAATACAGGCGCTAGCCGCTGCCTGCATTCGATTAGCTACTTCTAAAAATATAGCAGGATCAGGCTTTCCGGCGAAACCCTCATCGCCGCCCACGATCGCATGTGGGGGTGTCGCCATCTTCAGATGCTCAAAAGCAAAAGCAATGTTGTGGCGGTCGCCAGCCGTGCCGACGCCCACTTTCAGGCCGCGGGCCAGGGTTTGTCCGGCAAAAGCCCGAAAGCCGGCGACTTCGGCAAATACCGGTGCGAACAGGTCGCGGTAGATCAGCTCTTTTTGTGCAATCAGCGCCCAGGCATGTTCGTCGGACAACTCACGTTGGAAAAGCTCGCGCATGCATTCGGCACCGGTGCGCCCGGTGGTGCGGCGCATCAGGTCTGCCAGATCAATCTCAAGACCTTGCGCTTGTGCGAAAGCCAGCCAGCTCTTGGCGTGAAACGGCATCGAGTCGATCATGGTGCCGTCCATGTCAAAGATCAGGGCTTCGACGCGCCCGACCCCAGCCGCGTCGGCCATCACACGCCCTGCTTCAAAGAGGCTTCAATGAACTGGTCAAGGTCGCCGTCGAGCACCTTTTGCGTGGCCGATGTCTCGTAGTTGGTACGCAGATCCTTGATGCGGCTGTTGTCGAGCACATAGCTTCGAATCTGGTGGCCCCAGCCGACATCGGTCTTGGTGTCTTCGAGCTTTTGCTGTGCTTCTTGTTGCTTGCGCATCTCGAAGTCATACAGGCGCGAACGCAGGCGTTTCCAGGCAACGTCGCGGTTACTGTGCTGGCTGCGACCATCCTGGCACTGCACCACGATGTTGGTTGGAATGTGGGTCAGGCGCACCGCAGAGTCGGTCTTGTTGATGTGCTGGCCGCCCGCACCGCTTGCGCGAAAGGTGTCCACGCGCACATCGGCCGGGTTGATGTCGATCTGTATCGTATCGTCAATTTCAGGATAAACAAACACACTGGCAAAGCTGGTGTGCCGTCCGCCCGACGAGTCAAAGGGCGACTTGCGCACCAGTCGGTGCACGCCGGTTTCGGTGCGCAACAGCCCAAAAGCGTATTCACCTTCGATCTTGATGGTGGCACCCTTGATGCCGGCGGTGTCGCCAGGGGTCTCGTCTTCGAGCTCGGTCTTGAACCCCTTGCGCTCGGCGTAGCGCAGGTACTGGCGCAACAGCATGCTGGCCCAGTCGCAGGCCTCGGTGCCGCCTGCGCCGGCCTGAATATCCAAAAAGCAGTTTAATGGGTCAGCCGGGTTATTGAACATGCGGCGGAACTCAAGCCCCTTGACGATGTCATTGAGTTTGGCGACTTCAGCCTCGATCGTGATCATGCCGGCTTCGTCGCCGTCCTCACGGCTCATGTCGAATAGTTCGGTGTTGTCGGAGAGGTCTCGCGCCAGGTCGGTCAGGACCACCACCACGCCATCGAGCGCTTTTTTTTCCTTGCCTAACGCTTGGGCGCGCTTGGGGTCGTTCCAGACAGTGGGGTCTTCGAGTGATGCGGCAACTGTTCTCAGACGCTCAAATTTGGCATCGAAGTCAAAGATACCCCCGTAAATCGATGGCCCGTGCGCTGAGGTCTGCGAGTTGTGTGCCAATGGCGTTGATGCGTTCTGCTTCCATGATGTGGATCCTTCGGCTGGTGTTGTTTCGGTCAATCTTCTATTTTCTCACGTTGCCATGACGCGAGCCGTGGCTGCCGCCCATTCCTGCGTTTCACGACATCAAAGAACTCTCAAGCGCTTGTTGTTGCGCCAAAAGCGCATTGAAGGCATTGATGGCTACGGGCCGGCTGAACAAATAGCCCTGGAAATTGGCGCAGCCCTTGCCCGCCAGGGTTTCTCGCTGCGCCTCGGTTTCCACGCCTTCAGCGATGATGCTCAGGTTCAGGCTATGTGCCATTGCAATAATGGTGCCGACGATCGCCT
>JAYVNK010000035.1:0-7346 GCA_043758475.1 Comamonadaceae bacterium
CCTGATCAACTTGCTGGCCCATCTGAAGGTCGAAACCGCCAAATCGGACATGTCTTTTTCGGTGAAAGCTGTCGGCAGCACGGCGCGCCAGACGCTGGAGTGGAGCGGCTCCAGCCTCAACACCGTGTTTGCCCAGCGCCGCAATCTGGTGAGCCCGCGCTTCATGCGCATGCTGCGTGATGTGCTGCGCTTCAACAACATGGCGACCCAATTGGCCGAAGCGGGGCAGGAAACCGGGCAGGATGCCGCGCTGATGCAGCCGCTGGGTGATTTTTTGCACCAGCATGGGTTTTCAACCGAGTTCCGGGACTGGTATTTCCTGCCCATGATTGGCTGCATCTGGAGTTGCCCGGTGGACCAGATGCTGCAGTTTCCCTTAGCCACCATGGTCCGGTTTTGCCACAACCATGGCCTGCTGCAGGTTAAAGACCGGCCCCAGTGGTGGACGGTCAAGGGTGGGGCGCGGCAGTACGTGGAAAAAATCATAGCAGGCATTGCCGATAAACGATTAAACACGACCGTTCGGCGCGTTGAGCGCGATGCCACCGGCGTGCGCCTCATCGCCGACGGGCGCTCTGAACATTTTGACAAAGTGGTGATGGCCACCCACTCAGACCAGGCTCTGGCGCTGTTGGCCGACGCCACCCCGCTTGAGGCCGCAACCCTCGGCGCCATCCGATACCACCCCAACCGCGCAGTGCTGCACACCGATGCCTCGGTGCTGCCTGACAACAAGCTGGCTTGGGCGGCGTGGAATTATGAGCGGGGCGGCACTGCGAATCCAGGCGCGAACCAACGCGCCGGTCAAGGCAAAGGCACCGGCAGCGAAAGCGGCAAAACCTCACAAGTCTGCCTGCACTATTTGATCAACAAGCTGCAGCCCATCCCCTTCACCCAGCCGGTGCTGGTGTCGCTCAACCCGATGCGCGAGATACCCGGCGCGCATATCCTGGGCGAGTACAACTACGCGCACCCGGTGTTCGACCTGGCCGCCATGGCAGCACAGGCCCGGGTGCCGCTATTGCAGGGCCAGCAGCACACCTATTTTTGTGGGGCCTGGATGGGCTATGGCTTTCATGAAGATGGCCTCAAAGCTGGCCTGGGCGTTGCCCGCAGCCTGCTGGCGGGCTTCGACCGGCGTGCGCCGCCGCAGCCTGCGCCACTCATGCTGTCGCCCATGCCCGCACCCATACGTAAACCAGCGCATTTGCACGAGTTGGCGTGACTGGTGCCATGCCCGCGTCATTCTTGCCCTCAGTGCCGTCTTCATTGTGGCCAGACACGCCTGCGGGTGCCGCGCATGACGGGTCCCCAAGCCAGTCATTGACACAGTCATCGACCCAGCCATTGAGCCAATACTCGCCCCAACCCATGATCGGGTTTGGCAAGGTGCGCCACACACGCCTGCGTCCCACGCGAAACGCATTTGCCTACCGCACCTATTTCTTGATGCTGCCGCTGCGGTCCATCGCCGCCAACGGCTTGGGTGAAGCCGTTGGCCAAGGCGCCGTGCGTCCGAACGCATTGGCCCTCAACCGCCCGGCCGCATTGAGTTTTTACGACTCCGACCACGGTGATGGCCGCAGCCCAACTGCGGGAGGCGCGTTGGGCTGGATGGACGAACTACTGCAACGCGAGGGCATCCTGGACGCCACTGGCGAAGTCTGGCTGCACTGCTACCCGCGCGTGCTGGGCTACACCTTCAAGCCGGTGAGTTTTTGGTACTGCCACAGGGCGGATGGCCTGCTTCGCGCCATCGTGGTGGAGGTGAACAACACCTTTGGCGAGCGCCACTGCTACTTGCTGGACCAGCCCCGTTACGGGCAGGAACTGCGTGCCGACAAAGTCTTTCACGTGTCGCCGTTCTGCCCGGTGGAAGGCGGCTACCGGTTTCGCTTCATGCTGAGCCTGGACCCGTCGCACACGCCCCACGGCGCGCACACGGTGGCGCGGATTGATTTCGACGATGCTGATGGCCCGCTGATCCAGACCAGCGTCAGCGGCGCTCTGGTGCCTGCCACACGCCAGGCCATCCGCACGGCGCTGTGGCGCTACCCGGCCATGATGTTTGGCGTGATTGCGCGCATCCACTGGCAGGCGGTGCGGCTGTGGCTCAAGCGCACCCGGTTCTTTCGCAAGCCCGTACCACCGAATGCCTTTGTGACGCGGCAACTGTGACCCCAATTTCCATCGCGCCGATGTTTCTCAGATCTTCACCCACCTCTTCAGAACCTGCACCATGAACAGCTCGATCAACAGTTCAATCAACAGCCCCGCAGCGCCTTTTTTCTCAATCCCGCAAGGCACGCCTGCAGCGGCGCGCACAGTGCTGAAGCTGCTGCAACGTCTGACGCATGGCAGCCTGGCCGTGCAGTTGCCCGGCGGCTCGATGCAATTTTTTGGCACACACGGCGCGCAGCCGCACGCGGCTTTGCGGCTGAACAACTGGAAGGGCTGCAGCGCCGCGCTCAAGTCCGGCGACATTGGCTTTGCCGAGAGCTACATTGCCGGCGACTGGACCACCCCCAACCTCGCCGAGTTGCTGCGCGTGCTGGTGGCCAACCGCAAGCAGGTCGAGGATGTCGTCTACGGCTCATGGGCCGGGCGACTGCTGTACCGCATCAGGCACCTGCTGAACCGCAACACCAAGGCCCGCAGCCAGAAAAACATTCACGCCCACTACGATTTGGGCAACGCGTTTTATGAGCTGTGGCTGGACGACACGATGAACTACTCATCGGCGCTGTTTGCCGGCGATTTGACCCAAACCATGCAGCAGGCCCAGAACGCCAAAGTGCGCCGAGCCCTGAGCATGGCCGGCGTCACGCCCGGCAGCCGCCTGCTGGAAATCGGCTGCGGCTGGGGCGCGCTGGCCGAGATGGCAACCACCGAATTTGACGCCTCTGTGACGGGCATGACGCTGAGCACCGAGCAGCTTGCGTTTGCGCAGGCGCGAATGGCGCGGCTGGGCACTAGTGGCCATGCTGATTTGAGATTGCAGGATTACCGCGACATCACCGACGCCCCATTTGACGCCATCTGCTCTATCGAGATGGTCGAAGCCGTGGGCCGCGAATACTGGCCCACGTATTTTCAGGCGCTGCACAAGCTGCTCAAGCCCGGCGGCCGCGCCTGCGTGCAAAGCATCGTGATCGACGATGCGCTGTTTGACCGCTACCTCACGTCAACCGATTTCATCCAGCAGTACATCTTCCCTGGCGGCTGCCTGCCGTGCCCGCGCGAGTTCCGCGCACAGGCCCAAGCGGCCGGGTTTGATGTGGTGGACGAGTTCGGGTTTGGCCACGACTACGCCGAGACGCTCAAGCGCTGGCGCGAGAAGTTCATGCACGAGAAGCAGCAGGTGCTGGCCAATGGCTTTGACGAGCGGTTCATCCGCATCTGGGAGTTTTACCTGGCGTACTGCGAGGCTGCATTTGCCGAGAACAATACCGACGTAGTTCAATACACACTACATAAAATATAGCTATGCATTCATACTGGATAAGGGGTACAGCCCTAAATCATCGCTATTTTTGGCAAAATGCGAGGTTGGCGGTGTTTTTGGCGCTGGCCTTGCCGATGGCGGCGCATGCCAACCGTGTGCAGGCCCCCGCGCCTGCAATGGCCAGCGCCGTAGCGGCGGCCCCGGCGGACGACAGCGCGGCAGTACGGGCCGGCCTGCCGGGTGCCCAGCTTGCAGGCTCGGCCAAGCTCACCGTGTGGGGCTTTGACGTGTACCGGGCCAGCCTGTGGGTGGCACCGGGCTTTCGGCCCGCCACCTATTCGCAGCATGCCTTTGCGCTGGAACTGGCCTACCTGCGCAAGTTCGAAGGCAGCGCCATCACCCAGCGCACGCTGGACGAAATGCAGCGCCAAGGCAAGCTCGCGCCCGACAAAATGCGTGCATGGCGGGAGGCGATGCTTGCGATTTTCCCTGACGTCAAGCCCGGAGACCGCATCACCGGCATTCACCAGCCCGGCGCGGGCACCCGTTTTCTGGTCAACGGCAAGCCCAAAGGCGAAATTGCCGATCCCGAATTTGACCGCCTGTTCTTCGGCATCTGGCTGTCGGACGCCACGTCCGAGCCGGCGTTGCGCCAGGCCCTGCTGGCCCAGACAGCCAGATAAGGCCAGCGATGGCAAATGAAATGGCGATGCCGCAGGCACTGGCGCGATCAGCCGCAGGGTTGTCAACGTGAATCCTGCGGCGCATTTCAATGGCTGGCGGGATGGTTTGCGCTACGGGCTGCTGGGCCTGCCGCTGGCTTTTGTGGCGCTGCCGCTGTATGTGATTTTGCCCAGCCACTATGCACGGGAGTTTGACGTTCCCTTGAGAGCCTTGGGCGCCATTTTGCTCATTACGCGCCTGTTTGACGCGGTCATCGATCCGCTCTTGGGCCGCTGGAGTGACCGCCTGTTTGCACGGTCCATCAACGCGGTGCTGGTATTTGGCGCAGTCGCTGCATTGCTGCTCAGCCTCGGGTTTGCCATGCTGCTTTTCCCGCTGCTCCCAAAGCCGCACGCGCGCCGCGACGTGATGGTCTGGCTCACCGTGTTTTTGATGTTGACCTATGCCGCCTACAGCGCCTTGAGCGTGGCCCATCAGTCCTGGGGTGCCATGCTGGGTGGCGACGAGGCCCAGCGCAGCCGCATTGTGGCGTGGCGCGAGGGGTTTGGTCTTTTAGGTGTGCTGGTAGCATCAATTACGCCCGTAGCCCTTGGACTGCCTGCAACAATAGCTATATTTATAGTGGCAATTGTGGTGGGCTGGCTGGCCTGGACCCGCGCCGTGCGACCCAGCGCCAGCCCCACCTTCAAGACCGGCAGCGTCTGGCAGCCGTTGCAGCGATCCGGGTTTCGCCGCCTTCTGGCGGTGTTCATGCTCAACGGCATTGCCAGCGCCATTCCGGCCACCTTGATCCTGTTTTTTGTGGAGGACCGGCTGCAAGCGCCAAAATCTATGGAGCCCGCGTTTCTGGGCAGCTACTTCCTGTGCGCTGCGCTGGCCATTCCCGTGTGGCTGCGGGTGGTCAAACACATTGGGCTGGCGCGCACCTGGCTTGCGGGCATGGTGCTGAGCATGGCGGTGTTCATCTTTGCAACGCAACTGGGCGTGGGCGACACCACCAGCTTCATCGTCGTGTGCGCCCTGTCGGGCATTGCCTTGGGCACCGATCTGGCCATGCCTGCCGCGCTGCTGGCCGGCACCATTCTGGATTCGGGTGACCGGGGCCGCGCCGAGGGGGCCTACTTTGGCTGGTGGAACTTTGCCACCAAGCTCAACCTGGCGCTGGCCGCAGGGGTTGCGCTGCCGCTGCTGGCGGCCTTTGGCTACGCGCCCGGCGTGCGCACCGAGGCCGCGCTGCACGCCTTGACGGTAGCGTATTGCCTGCTGCCCTGTGCGCTCAAATTTTGCGCCGCCATGTCGCTGTATGTTCTTATCATCCGCCCGGCCAGCGCGCTGCGCCTGACGCCGCCGTTGACGTAATGCCGAGCCCATCCGCCGAGCCCATCTGCCGAGCCCATTTTCCGAGACCCATCCCATGACCCCGATATCTGCCCAAACCCCCTTGAAACGTCGCCTCGCCCTGACTGCTGGTGCCACAGGCGCTGGGGCGCTGCTGGTTGCCCTGTCGGGCTGCGGCACCCAAAAAATCACCGACTATGCGAACGAGAAACCCACACTCGATCTGCGCAGCTATTTCAACGGCGTGCTGGACGCCTACGGTGTGTTCACCGACCGTTCCGGCAAAGTCGTCAAGCGCTTCACCGTGGTCATGAACTGCACCTGGCAGGGCGACAACGGTGTGCTGGAAGAAGACTTCAACTACTCCGACGGCACCAGGCAAAAGCGCGTGTGGCGGTTGACGCGGCTGGCCGACGGCAGCTACACCGGCCGGGCCGATGACGTGGTGGGTGTTGCCCTGGGTGAGTCGCGCGGCAATGCGTTTCATTGGGCCTACACCCTGAGCTTGCCGGTAGATGGGAAACCGAGCGCCGCTGGGCCGCCCCAAGGCGCGAGCGCCCCCTCGGGGGGCAGCGCAGTACGCAAAGCGACCAGCGTGGGGGCAACAACAGTTGAAGTACAGTTTGATGACTGGATGTATTTGGTGGATCAGAAGGTCATGTTGAACAAGGCGTCCATGAGCAAATTTGGCTTTGGCCTGGGCGAAGTCACGCTGTCGTTCACAAAGCGCTGAATTCGCATGAATTGCAGCAATTTGGCATAGTTTGGCGCATTTTAAACATAAAAATCGCCTGTAGCCCCCGTCTAATATGCATAGTCAGCTTCTATTTTAGTAGCATTACAAAATTCAAATCACCTGACCATCATGCCTCTCAATTCTCCAATCAAAGACTGGCACGGCAAAACCGTGTGGCTGCTGGGTGCCTCCAGCGGCATTGGCCGGGCCACGGCCTCGGCCTTACACGCAAAGGGCGCCAGGGTGGTCGTGTCGGCCCGCAACGCCAGCGCGCTCAACGAGTTTGTGGCGCAGCACCTGGGTGCCATCGCCATGCCGCTGGATGCATCGGACCCCGCTGCCGTGCGCGCTGCCTGCGCAGCCATTGTGGGCAGCGGCGGGCTGGACCACGCCATGTACTGCGCGGGCCATTACCACGACATGAGCGCGCTGGCCTTTGATCTGGACGACATGGTGAAGCACAACCAGATCAACTACGTGGGCGCGCTGTACATGCTGGATGCAGTGCTGCCGCATTTTCTGGGCAAAGCAGGGCAGTCTGCCAGGGCCGCAAAGTCCGCCGTGTCTGGCATGTCTGGCATGTCTGGCGGGTCCGCGAAGGGATTTGCGCCCTCGGGTAGTGGCGCAGCCAGCGCGGGCCATATCACCCTGGTAGGCAGCGTGGCAGGCTACTGCGGCCTGCCCAAGAGCCTGGCTTACGGCCCCACCAAGGCGGCGCTGATCAACCTGGCCGAGACGCTGTACCTGGATTTGCATGACAAGGGCATCGGCGTGTCGCTCGTCAACCCCGGCTTTGTGAAAACACCGCTGACGGCACAGAACGATTTCAAAATGCCAGCCCTGATTTCACCCGAAGAAGCCGCCACGGCGATTCTGGAAGGCTGGGCCAATGGCGAATTCGAAATTCATTTCCCGAAGCGCTTCACGCGGTGGATGAAAGCCATGCAGGCGCTGCCTTATGGCCTGTTTTTCAGCGCCATCCGGCGCTTTGTAACCGTTTGAACCGGGAATAGGGGCCCCTAGTACCCAGACACCCAAGTATCGGAACATGAAAGCGTGCTTTCACCCCCAATGCCGGCGTTGCAAAGCCTCGCCATAGCCACAGCGATGTCTGCGTTTTGCGCCTAGGCCTGGGCGCGAAAT
>JAYVNK010000036.1:0-7338 GCA_043758475.1 Comamonadaceae bacterium
CGTCATGAAATCCGAGTACATGATTTCGGCCACCGCCGGGCCACCGGTCATGGCGGCGCCGAGCGCCACACCGACGATCGCGGCCTCGGAAATCGGCGCCTCGAACAAACGGCCGGCAAAACGCTCGCCCATGCCCTGATGGATACCAAACGTACCGCCCCCGGGCAAGATGTCTTCGCCAATGATGACCATGCCTGGCTGGCGCACCATCTCTTCAAGGAGCGCCTCGCGAATGGCATCGCGGTAGGTGATTTCGCGCATGTTGACCTTCTGGACGAGTGAGAATTCAGGCGTAAACATCCGTGCCCAGCTCTTCATCGGCGGGGTAGGGACTTGACTCAGCGAAGCGGATGGCGTCACTCACCTCGGCCTCTATCTGCGCCAGCAAGGCGACGCGTTCATTGAGCAGACCCGCGGCGAGCAACTCGCCTTCCAGCAGCGCAATGGGGTCACGTGTGCGGCGCAACTCCTCCACCGAAGTCTTGGTGCGGTAAACCTGCGGGTCGCCCGACGAGTGCCCGTGAAAGCGCTGCGTCTTCAACTCAATCAGGGTCGGCCCATCGCCCGCCCGCGCCCGCGCCACGGCCTGGGTTGCATTGCGATAAACGCCACGAATATCGTTGCCGTCAAGCCGCACGCCCTGCATGTGGTAGTTGCCGGCAAGTGCAGCGATGTTGTCAAACACCATGGTTTCGGACCAGTGCATGTACTGCGCGTATTCGTTGTTTTCACAGACCAGAATCAGGGGCAGCTTCCAAAGCGAGGCCATGTTCATGACTTCATGAAAGGTGCCGCGAGTCACCGCCCCGTCACCGAAAAAGACCACTGAGACACGGCCGTTTTTGGCGACTTTCGCGTTCAGCGCGGCACCGGCGGCAATTGCATATCCTGCACCGACGATGCCATTTGCGCCCAGCATGCCAGCACTCAGGTCGGCAATGTGCAGCGATCCGCCCTTGCCTTTGCAATAGCCGTCCACACGGCCAAACAGCTCGGCCATCATCCGGTCCGGCCGCGCGCCCATGGCAATGCTGTGGCCGTGCCCGCGATGGGTTGAAGCGGCGTAGTCACCTTCTCTCAATGCCGCGCAGATGCCCACAGCGCAGGACTCCTGCCCCTCATAGCTGTGCAGTGCACCGTAGATTTTCCCAATCGACGACTGGTACAGCGCAGCTTGCTCGAACGCACGGATGCGAAGCATGTCGCGCCAGAAGGACACCAGTTGTTCTGGCTGCAAATCAATATCAGTCATCGGATAATTTCCAAATGCTTGGGTTGTTCAAGATAGCCCACAATCGACGCCAGAAACTGCGCCGCCGCGACACCATCGTTCGCCCGGTGGTCAAACACAAGCGTCAAGCAAATTTCGTCGGCAAAGCGCACGGTTCCGCCTGGGCCTTCACGTGCCACACGACTGATGCGGCCCACCCCAAGAATTGCCACCTGGGGTGCGGCAATGATGGGTGAAAAGGCATCCACGCCCCAGCGCCCTAGAGAACTGAGAGTAAATGAGGCGCCTGTCATCTTCGCTCCGTCGAGCGCGCCAGCGTGTGCCTGCGCGGCAAGCGCGCCAATCTCAATGCCTATGTCGGCCATTGATTTCTGCTCGGCATGGGTGACAACGGCCGTGACCAGCCCGGCGGGGGTTGAGACCGCAAGTGCAATGTCGGCATGCAGCGCGCGGGTGAAAGCATTGTCAGCCAGCCATCCGTTGAAGGCGGGATGCTCGACCAGCGCCATCGCGCAGGCTCGGGTGACGGCGGCAGTCAAATTTTTTCCGACTTTGCCCACAAGAACCGCGATGTCTGCATGGGATTGCAGCGCGACATGGGGAATGGTTTGCCAGGCGCGTTCTGTGGCTGCGGCGATGGCGCGGCGAATCGGTGACAGAGGCACTGCCAAAGATGTTGCCGACGATACTGCGTCAGTCACCGTTGGTTGGGGTACGGCACCAGAGACGGTAGCGCTGACGTGGGCTCGGACGTCATCGCGCGTCACCATGTCGTCCTCGCCCGACCCTTCGATTTCCTGCCAATCAACACCGAGCTCGTCAGCAAGCGCGCGCGCAGCCGGGGTTATCGCGCCACGCATTTTCCGCCCCGTAGGAGCCACCTGATAGCCGCCGCGCGGGTCCGGCAGCACGTCGCGGCTGGACTGCGCAACGTGGGTTGTAGTGGCCTGGGCGACTGCGGGTTCGTCCATTTCCCCTGCTGCGCCAACCAGGCCAATGGCCTCGCCCACAGGCACCACGGCACCCGCCTGTGCATGAATCGCCAACAGCACTCCCTGCGCCGGCGATTCAACGTCGAAGCTGGCCTTGTCGGACTCCACAACAGCGATGACATCGCCCTTGCCCACCACATCACCAACAGCTTTGAGCCATTGCGAGACGGTGCCTTCTTCCATGGTGTGGCCCAGGTTGGGCATGCCTATCTTCCAGCTCATCGTCCGGTCTCCTTTGAGCGGCAGTTCACATGGAGGATTGTCAGGAATGCCATGCGCCACCGTCGATGTTGATGGTCTGCCCGGTCAGGTAAGACGCGCCTGGGCTGCACAGAAATGTGACGACCGACGCGATCTCCTGCGGTTCACCAAAACGCCCCAGCGGGATTGTGGCCAGGATGGCATCGCCGCGCTCCTGAAACACCGAGCTGGTCATCGTGGTTTTAATCGCATTGGGTGCGACCGCGTTGACCAGCGTGTGTGGTGCAAACTGCCGCGACAGCCCCCGCGTCAAACCCACAATGCCCGCCTTGGCAACCGAGTAGGCAACGCGGCCCGGCACACCCCGGCGGTAAGCACCTGAGCTGCACAGCACGATGCGACCGACAGCCCCAGTGTCACGCCGCGTCTGATAGGCGACTGCCAGGTCATAGCCGTTGGTCAGGTTCGAAGCCATGGCCCGGTCCCAGGGCGAATGGTCGTCCGGGTCCAGTGGATCGGGCTCAAACAGCCCAGCCATGTGGATCAGTCCAAAGACTGGCCGACCCGCCGCGTCCAGGGCAGCGGCGGCTTGCGCCGGGGATACAAGTTGCGAGACATGGCTGGCCAGGCCCGCGCCGCCGCCCAATGCCGACTTGGCCGCCTCCAGGCGGCTGGCGTCAACATCCACCAACAGCACCTGCGCACCACGCTCCAGCAGATCCCGCGCACAGGCTTGCCCAATGCCACCCGCACCACCCGTGATGACGAACTGCCGACCTTCAAAACCGCTCATCATGTCAGTGCGGATATGGGAAGGCCCCGGTCACGCCGCATCAGTTTCATTTATTTTCCCGTCCAGACCGGCTTGACAGTAGCGTTGGCGGGCGGAAACACCGGAACCGGCTGGCCGTTCTGCCATTGGACAATGACCAGATTTGCGCCAATGCGTCGACCCCGTTCGTCCCATTTCAGAGGTCCGCTGAAATACTCGGACGCTCCGGTGGCCGAGTCCATCTTGCGAATGACTTCTGCGACCTTCCTGCGGTCCGCCACCCCCGCTTTTTCCAGCGCCTCGCGGTAAATCATGACCTGGCCATAGCCGTCAATGCCTTGGGACGTCATCCACGGCCGGCCGGTGCGGGCCTTGAACCGAGTCACCAGTTCCTGGTGCCGTTTGCCCGGCCAGTTTGAATTGATGCTGAAGAAGTTCTCAAGATTCTTGGCACCCGCGACATTGAGCAACTCCGGCGTTGCACTGGGGCCGGCCACGGCAAAGGTGGGCAACACGTCGCGCCCCAGGCCCAGCTCGCTGAGCTTGTCGAGCATCAATTTCAGGTCGGGCAGCGCGGCGGGCATCAGGAACAGCACGTCAGGCTTGTTGCGGCGAAGGTTGGCGATCAGCTCGGTCGCGTCCGAGATCGGCGGCGTGTACGATTTTTCAGACAGTAGCGTCAGTCCCGCCTTCTCGAACCCCCCTTCGCGCCAGGTTTTGACCATGCCCTGGATCGCCTGGTTGGTATCTGCCACCACGGCAGCAGTCTTGGGTACCGCCCCGCCGGCCAGCTTGGCCAGTTCCATCACGGTCGGCAGCGTCAACTGGCCCTGCATGGTGGCAACGGGGACCACCTCGAACAGGTACTTGAAGCCACGCTCGGTCAGCACGTCCGCGAAGGTCTGGGTCAGCCATGGCAGTTCCGCGCGTTCCGTCATTTCTGTGACCACCAGCGTCATGCCACTGAGCGCATCGCCCAAACCGCCCACCAGGTTAGGCTCCTGCGCCAGCAGCCGCTGCGCCGCATTTTTTGCTTTTTCGACCGAGTCCTCGGCGTCCGCCGCGACCAGCTCCAATTTTGCGCCGCCCAGCGACTTGATGCCGCCCGAAGCATTGATGTCTTCGATGGCCATCTCGGCACCCGCCTTGATGTTCTGCCCGATCGAGGCAAAGGGCCCGGACAAGGGGACCACGGTACCGATCTTGACCGTGCGGCTGGCCTGGGCACCGGCGTTGCCAATCAAGGTGCCCGACGCCGCCGCCATCGTCAGGCTCAGGGCGGTGCGGCGCGTAAATCTCGTGTTGCTCATGGTGCTTCTCCTTCAGGGTGAGGTTAGGGACAGGGTGAGGGTTGGGTCATTGCATGCCGAGATAGGCTTGGCGGATGCGCGCGTCGGTCATGATCTCATCGGGCGGACCCGACGCAACGCAGCGCCCGACGTCGAGCACGTAGGCCCAGTCACAGGGCTCCAGCGCTTCAACAACGCGTTGCTCAACCAGGACGATCGTCAGCTGGTTGTCGCGGTGCAGATCCTGGATGCGCTCGAAAATCAGGTCAACGATGATTGGCGCCAGGCCCATGGACGGCTCATCCAGCAGCAGCAGGCGCGGCGACGAGGCGAGGCCGCGCCCGATCGCCAGCATCTGCTGTTCGCCGCCCGACAGGGTGCCGGCGAGCTGGCTTCGCCGTTCAGCGAGCACTGGGAACAGCGAGAAGCAGCGCTCAAGGTTACGTGCCCAATCAGCGCGCCCTTTGGCCGGCGTGGCACCCATCTCCAGGTTTTCCAATACGGTAAGGTTGCTGAATACTTGGCGGCCTTCCGGGACATGCGCGATGCCAAGATGGGCACGGTCACGCGCGGGCAGCTTCAACAAATCCTGACCCTCAAAAACGATGCGGCCAGCATCGGGCACCACCTGCCCCGAGATGGTCTTGAAAAGCGTCGTCTTGCCCGCGCCGTTGGGCCCCACGATGGCAACGAACTGACCCGCCTTTACTTCGAGCGACACCTCGCTCAGGGCACGGATCGTGCCGTAGGCTGCGCCGATGCCCTCAAGCCTTAGCATGGAGTTCCATCCATTTTTTGCCCAAGTAGGCCTTGATCACCACCGGGTCGGCCATCACTGCCGCAGGCAGGCCCTGCGCGATCACCTGGCCGTGATCAAGCACGATGAAGCGGTCCGCCAGGCGCATCATGGCTTGCATGGTGTGCTCAATGATCAGCACCGTGACGCCGGCGGCCGGCAGGCGCTGGATCACCAGCAGAATGTCTTCGACCTCGGTCGCGCCCAAGCCGGCCAGTGTTTCATCCAGTAGCAGCAGTTTCGGCTTTGAGGCCAGCGCACGCGCCAGCTCCATCAGCCTGAGTTCCAGGTTGGTGAGGCCGCTGACCAGCGCATCGGCCTTGGCATCAAGCCCTGCCAGCACCAGCGCGCTGTGCGCCATGGCGATGGCGTCGGCGCCGTCCCGGCTGGGTGCCAGTGCACCAACAATCACGTTGTTCAGCACGCTCATGCGCTGAAACGGCCGCGCTACTTGAAAGGTGCGGCCCATGCCGAGGTGACACAGTGCATTGGGACGCAAGCCCGTGGTGGTCCGCCCCTGCATCTGCGCCGACCCGCCGCTGGCCGCCTGGAAACCGTTCAGCACATTGAAGAGTGTGGTCTTGCCCGCGCCGTTGGGTCCGATGATGCCAACAATCTCGCCACGGTAAACGTCAAAGCTCACGTCCTGCACCGCCTTGAGACCGCCAAATGATTTTGAGAGGCCGGTGACTTTAAGGATGATTTCACGGTGCTCGCGCGCGCCGGAAGCCAAGGCCGCAGGTGCCGCGCTGGGAGCGGCGGGAGCGCTTGGAGCGGTGGTGGGAAAAGTGGGAGCCAGATCTGCCGGGCGTTCAGATACCAACGCGGGCTCACTGGGCACGGAGACTGGAGGCACGCCGCGCCCGACGCGCTTCCCCCACAAATCCCGAACTTTCCAGTACACACCTTCAGGCGCGAGCAATATCACCAGCATGATGGTCAGGCCGTAGATGACTCCCTGGATGCCGGGAAGGATATGGCCCAGTTGGGCGCGCAAGCTCTCGGTCAAAGGTATCAGCACCACAGCACCGATCACCGGACCCCACCAGGTTCCAACGCCGCCAAAAAGCGAGAGGATCAAGGCTTGCGCAGACACCACGGTACCCAGCACGCCATGGGGTGTGACCACCTGCAACACCACTGCATGGAATCCGCCCACGAGGGCGCCGAGCGCACCACTTGCGACAAAACCCGCCATCTTGACGCGAAAAGTGTTGATGCCTGCCGCTTCGGCCGCCAGTTCGTTTTGCTTGATCGACAGCATGGCAAGACCGAAGCGCGAGCGCTCCACCAGCAGTGTGATCAACAGGATCCCCGTCATCAGTGCCACGCCAATGAGGGTGTTGACGCGGGGGTCGGCAAACTGCATGGACCGTATCGGGTCGTCGCGCCGCACGGGGAAAGTAAGCTCCTGCCAGCCCATCCAGTCGAAGACGAAGATGAACAGCGATGGGTAGGCCAGCATGGCCAGCGCAAAGTAGTGGCCACGCAGCCGGAATGTGATGGATCCGATCAGCAGGCTGCCGATGGCGCCAACAAACGCGGCAGCGGCCAGCCCGAGCCAGGGCGATATTCCCAGCTTGATCGCCAGCAGCGCGACGGTGAAGGCCCCCAGGCCGAAAAATGTTGCATGGCCGAAGGAAATCAGGCCGGTGTAGCCGCTGAACAAGTTCCAGGTCAACGCAACCATCGCCCAGATTGGGATCGTGCTGAGGATCAACTGGTAATACGGGTCGCGGATCAGGAACCCGGCCACCGCCATCGCCAGCCCAATGGCAAAAACCATCAGCAGCGCCGGCCCCTTGAATGGACTGGTGAGCATCAGGTGCGCTCCACACTGCGGCCAAACAGGCCCTGCGGGCGCAGCAGCACCACGGCCAGGAACAGCAGGAAGATGGTGGCGTTCTGTAGCTGAAACGGCAGAAAATACGTAGAAAGCTGCTGCACCAGCCCCATCGTGAAGCCGCCCCAGAACGCACCGAGCATGCTGCCCATGCCGCCCAGGACCACACCGGCATACATGATGATCACGAACTCGACCCCGATGTACGGGTGGA
>JAYVNK010000037.1:0-7328 GCA_043758475.1 Comamonadaceae bacterium
CAAGCGTGAATTTACCCGGCTTTGCAGCAGAAACTGGGTGTACTGGTCGATGCTGTCCTGGTCCATTCCGCCCCCGGCATGCCTGCCATTTTGATAGCGCAGATAAAGCTGGTAGTGCTCGGGCTCAAAGCAGAGATTGAGCACGCGCGCCTGAAGATTCTTGTGTCGGGCTTTGCTGCGCCGCTGGCTTCGATCGGGCTTGAATTCATTGGCCAGCACGCGCAGTGGTGTGCAGGCCTGGCAGCCGTCACAATAAGGGCGGTATGTGAACATGCCGCTGCGCCGGAAACCCATGCCCACCAGGTCAGAGTAGGTGGCGTTGTTGATCAAATGGCTTGGCGTCGCCACCTGCGAGCGTGCCTGGCGGTCACTCAAGTAGCTGCACGGGTAGGGTGCCGTCGCATAAAACTGCAGCGTCTCCAGCGGGAGATCCTTGAGGTGTGTCACGTTGTCGGGCTCTTCAAGTGCAACAGGTTTTTCAAGTATAGGGCGTCAAATACCCACGCGGGAGGCGGTTGTAGCGTCGCCGCGCGGGTGTGCACAAGAAATTCTGCGCGGGAGATTTCTGAGGCCCCGAGCGACGCCAGATGCCGCGTGTTCTGCTGGCAGTCAATCATTGCGATGCCGTTGCTTTTGCAAAAGCTGACCAGCGCCGCCAGCGCGATTTTGGAAGCATTGGGCACCCGGGTGAACATGGATTCGCCAAACACCGCCTTGCCCAAGGCCACGCAGTAGAGTCCGCCCGCCAGTTGCCCGTCGATCCATGTCTCCACACTGTGGGCGAAGCCGGCCTGGTGCAACTTGATGTAGGCGTGGACCATGTCCGGCACGATCCAGGTGCCAGGCTGGCCGTTGCGCAGGCTGTTGGCACAAGTCTGGATAACCTCATCGAACGCCGTGTCAATCCGAATTTCACAGCCAGGCGACGCCGCGAATTTCTGCAGCATTTGGCGTAGCGACCGGTGCAATTTGAAACTGTTCACGTCAAGTGTCATCCTGGGATCGGGGCTCCACCACAAAACCGGCTGCCCTTCGCTGAACCATGGAAAAATGGTGTTGCCGTAGGCGCGGCACAGCGTCTCGACGTCAAGAGCGCCCCCAGCAGCCAGCAAACCGGGGGCCGATGATTGCTGTCCCCAGCCCTGCTCCACCGGCGGAAAATCCTGGCCCGGCGCAAGGGTTGGCAGATAGGAAGGTTTGGCTCGCATGGGTAGGTTAGAATACACGCCAGTCGGGGCGTAGCGCAGCCTGGTAGCGCATCTGGTTTGGGACCAGAGGGTCGAAGGTTCGAATCCTTTCGCCCCGACCATCTTTTTTTGAATCTGCCCGTAGCTCAGTTGGATAGAGCATCAGCCTTCTAAGCTGAGGGTCGGGGGTTCGATCCCCTCCGGGTAGACCAGAAATCCCCTCCCGGTAACCACCACCCCCTCCCGGCACCTCTCTGTAACGCGGTCAGCCCGCTGCAACAGCAATCCCCTTGAACTGGCCGGTTGCAATTTTCTTCTCCCATTCTGCCGGTCCTGTGATGTGCACGCTCGTGCCGCCCGCATCAACAGCCACGGTGACGGGCATGTCCACCACGTCGAATTCGTAGATCGCTTCCATGCCCAGGTCGGCAAAGCCAACCACCTTGGCGGTCTTGATGGCTTTGCTGACCAGGTAGGCGGCGCCGCCCACGGCCATCAGGTAGGCGCTCTTGTGCTTTTTGATGGCTTCAATGGCCACCGGGCCCCGCTCGGCCTTGCCAATCATGGCGATGAGCCCGGTTTGGCCAAGCATCATCTCGGTGAAGCCGTCCATGCGCGTGGCGGTGGTGGGGCCTGCGGGGCCAACGGCTTCGTCCCCCACAGGATCAACCGGGCCGACGTAATAGATAACGCGGTTGGTGAAATCCACCGGCAGCTTTTCACCCTTGGCCAACATCTCCTGAATGCGCTTGTGCGCGGCATCGCGCCCCGTGAGCATCTTGCCGTTGAGCAGCAGCGTGTCGCCCGGCTTCCAGCCAGCGACTTCGGCGGAAGTGAGGGCGTTGAGGTCCACTTTTTTGCTCTTCACGTAGTCGGGGGTCCAATTCACGTTGGGCCACAGGTCTAGCGACGGCGGGTCCAGGTACACCGGGCCGCTGCCGTCCATCACAAAATGGGCATGGCGGGTGGCCGCGCAGTTGGGAATCATCGCCACCGGTTTGCCCGCCGCGTGGGTGGGGTACATGTTGATCTTGATGTCCAGCACCGTGGTCAGGCCGCCCAAGCCTTGCGCGCCTATGCCCAGCGCGTTGACCTTCTCGAACAGTTCCAGGCGCAGGGCTTCCACCTTGCTCAACGCCGCGCCGCCCTTCTCGACATTTCGGGACTTGGCCTGCAACTCATACATGTCGATGTCTTCCATCAGCGCCTGCTTGGCCATCAGCACGGCTTTCTCGGCCGTGCCGCCAATGCCAATGCCCAGCATGCCGGGCGGGCACCAGCCTGCGCCCATGGTGGGCACGGTTTTCAGCACCCAGTCCACGATGGAATCACCTGGGTTGAGCATGGCGAGTTTGGATTTGTTCTCCGAGCCGCCGCCTTTGGCTGCCACGGTGATGTCGAGCTTGTTGCCCGCCACGATTTCGACGTTGACCACGGCGGGCGTGTTGTCTTTGGTGTTTTTGCGGTCAAATTGCGGGTCGGCCACGATGGACGCGCGCAACGTGTTCGCCGGGTCGTTGTAGCCACGGCGAACGCCTTCGTTGATGGCGTCGTCCAGCGTGCCGGTAAATCCCTCAAACCGCACATCCATGCCGAGCTTCAGGAAGATGTTGACGATGCCGGTGTCCTGGCAAATTGGGCGGTGGCCCGTGGCGCTCATCTTGCTATTGGTCAGGATTTGCGCAATCGCGTCTTTGGCGGCGGGGCTTTGCTCTCGCTCATAGGCGCGTGCAAGGTGGGCAATGTAGTCGGCCGGGTGGTAGTAGCTGATGAATTGCAGGGCCGCAGCGATGGATTCGACCAGGTCAGCCTGTTTGATGATGGTCTTTGTGGGGGTGGCCGTAGCGTGGGTGGTCGTGGTCATCATGGCAGTGCGTAACGTCAAGAATTCGGGTGGTTGGGAATGTGGCGACAATCAACTCGAGTTTAACCATCCCAACGCTCTGTCGCCCAAAAGGCCACCGGCATGTTGGCCATCCCAATGCTCAAATTCCTATCCCGCAGCATTAACCAGTTCGACCAATTCGTCCATTCGCAATCCGTCGGCGGCGTGGTGCTGGCTCTTGCCGCACTGGTGGCGCTGGTGGTCAGCAATTCGCCCTGGCGCGGCGGTTACGAGCAGTTCCTGCAGATTCCGGGCGAATTACGGCTTGGCGGCAACTGGCTGGTGGTGTCAAAGCCAGTGCTGGTCTGGGTCAACGACCTCTGGATGGCGGTGTTCTTTTTTCTGGTGGGGCTGGAGATCAAACGCGAATTGCTGGAGGGTGAACTGGCGTCCCTGAAGCAGGCGCTGCTTCCCGCAGGTGCGGCCCTGGGTGGCATGGTGGTGCCTGCCTTGATTTATGCCTCATTCAACTGGTCCGACCCGGTGGCCCTGCGGGGCTGGGGCATTCCCATGGCGACGGATATTGCCTTTGCGCTGGGAATCCTCGCGCTCATCGGCAGCCGCGTGCCGGCGTCGCTCAAGCTGTTTCTGACCGCCGTGGCCATCATTGACGACCTGGGTGCGATTGTGGTGATTGCGCTGTTTTACACGGCTGACCTGTCCCCCCTCATGCTGCTGGGCGCGGCTGCAGGCGGCGTGGTGTTGTTGGGGCTGAACCGCTTGCGGGTGATAGCGGTCGGGCCGTATGTGGTTGTAGGCCTGGTGATCTGGGTGTTTGTCCTTAAATCGGGAATTCATGCCACGCTGGCGGGCGTGATCACGGCGCTGGCCATTCCCCTGTCCGACGGCAAGGGTGGCTCGCCGCTGAAAAGGGCGGAGCACGCGCTGCAGCCCTGGGTGGCGTACCTGATCCTGCCGATGTTTGCGTTTGCCAATGCCGGCGTGTCGCTGCACGGTGTGACGCTGGGCACCTTGATGCAGCCGGTGCCGCTGGGCATTGCCGCCGGGCTCGTGGCGGGCAAGGCACTGGGTGTCTTTGGAGCGTCCTGGCTTCTGATCCGCCTGGCCGGTGCACGCATGCCGACGCACAGCAGCTGGGGCCAGTTATTTGGCGTGTGCGTGCTGTGTGGCGTTGGCTTTACCATGAGCCTGTTCATCGGCACGCTGGCGTTTGAGGGGGCTCACCCGATGTATGAGGCCCAGGTCAAGCTGGGGGTGCTGCTGGGTTCGCTGGTGAGTGGAATCGTGGGCGCGGCATTGCTGCTGGTGCAGCGTCCTGACAGCCAGCAGGCCGCTTGACGCCCCCATGGCCGATTAGTTGTCTGAGACTTCCAGGAATCAGTGTTTTGCCGTCTCGATGCCAGACATCAGCTTGTCGGTGTAGGCAATGGCCAGGGCCGACAGCAAAAACGTCACGTGAATGATGGTCTGCCACATCAGCACTTTCTCGGAGTAGTTGTTGGCGTTGATGAAGGTTTTGAGCAGATGGATCGATGAGATGCCGATGATGGCGGTGGCCAGCTTGACTTTCAGCACGCTGGCGTTGACGTGGCTCAGCCACTCAGGCTGGTCCGGGTGGTCTTCGAGGTTCATGCGGCTCACGAAAGTCTCGTAGCCGCCCACGATCACCATGATGAGCAAGTTGGAGATCATCACCACGTCGATCAGCGCCAGCACCACCAGCATGATGACGGTTTCGTTGAGGCCGGTGATTTTGGCGTCAGCGACGTAGCCGCTGCTCTTCACCAAAACGTCTATGTCTGGCTGGCTTCCAAATGCAGCACCGACCAGGTGGTAAAGCTCAACGCCAAAATGAAATACGTAAACCGCCTGCGCCACAATCAAACCGAGGTACAGCGGCAACTGCAGCCAGCGGCTGGCGAAAATCAGGTTGGCAAGGGGCGGCAAGCCTGATTTGGGTGTTGTAACATTGGCGTTGGGCTGGGTCATGTGGCGCAATTGAGGTGTGGGGTTTCCAGTACCCGGCGGATTGTAGTGGGCTGGTATGACGTGCAGGAAAATGGCCTTTTCCTTGCGCTTGTCGAAAGTCAGTCACTCGTAAGTGCAAACCCAGACACTTCTGTTCGAGGCGATACTTATTTTCGCGACAGAATTAAAACCCTTCAGGAGACCTGAGCATGAGCAGCACCATCGAATCCGTACTGGTTGAGAACCGCGTCTTTCCCCCCAGCGAAGCATTTGTGAAAGCCGCCCGCATTTCGGGCATGGGTGCCTACAACGCCTTGTGCGCCGAGGCCGACAAGGACTTTGAAGGCTTCTGGGCGCGGCTGGCGCGCGAGAACGTGGTGTGGAACAAGCCCTTCACCCGCACATTGGATGAATCCAACGCGCCGTTTTACAAATGGTTTGACGATGGCGAGCTGAACGCCTCGGCCAACTGCCTCGACAAGCACATGGGCACGCCAGTCGAGAACAAGACAGCCGTCATCTTTGAGGCCGATGATGGCACCGTCACTAAAACCACCTACAAAGAATTGCTGACCCGCGTGAGCCAGTTTGCCAATGCGCTGAAAGCCGATGGCATCAAAAAAGGCGACCGGGTCTTGATCTACATGCCCATGACGCTGGAAGGCGTGATTGCCATGCAGGCCTGTGCGCGCATTGGCGCAACGCACAGCGTGGTGTTTGGCGGCTTCTCGGCCAAGGCGCTGCAAGAGCGAATCATCGACGCGGGTGCCGTGGCGGTGATCACCTCCAACTACCAGATGCGCGGCGGCAAAGAGCTGCCCCTGAAAGCCATTGTGGACGAGGGCCTGGCGCTGGGCGGCTGCGAATCGATCAAAACCGTATTTGTATACCAGCGCACCACCACAGCCTGCAACATGGTCGTGGGACGTGACAAGACCTTCGCCCAGGCGCTGAACGGCCTGAGTACCGAGTGCGCGCCGGTGCCGGTGGGCGCGGAGCATCCGCTGTTCATCCTTTACACCTCGGGTTCCACCGGCAAGCCCAAGGGCGTGCAGCATTCCACCGGCGGCTATTTGCTGTGGGCCAAGCTGACCATGGACTGGACCTTTGACCTGAAGCCGGAAGACGTGTTCTGGTGCACGGCAGACATCGGCTGGATCACCGGCCACACCTACGTAGCCTATGGCCCCCTAGCCGCCGGTGCCACGCAGATCATCTTTGAAGGCATACCCACCTTCCCGAACGCGGGCCGCTTCTGGCAGATGATTGAGCGCCACAAGTGCACGATTTTTTACACGGCACCCACGGCGATCCGGTCCCTTATCAAGGCGGCTGAAGGTGACGCGAATGTGCATCCGGACCGCTCCGATTTAAGCAGCCTGCGCATTCTTGGTTCGGTAGGCGAGCCCATCAACCCCGAGGCCTGGATGTGGTACTACAAACACGTGGGCGGCGAGCGCTGCCCGATTGTCGACACCTTCTGGCAAACCGAGACCGGTGGCCACATGATGACGCCGCTGCCCGGCGCCACCCCGCTGGTACCCGGCAGTTGCACGCTGCCACTGCCCGGCATCATGGCGGCGATTGTGGACGAGGTTGGCAAGGACATCCCCAATGGCACTGGCGGCATCCTGGTGGTCAAGCGGCCCTGGCCGTCGATGATCCGCACCATCTGGAACGACCCAGAGCGGTTCAAAAAAGCCTACTTTCCTGAGGAAATGGGCGGCACGCTGTATCTGGCGGGCGACGGTGCAGTGAGGTCGGCGGACCGGGGCTACTTCCGCATCACCGGCCGCATTGACGACGTGCTGAATGTGTCGGGCCACCGCTTGGGCACTATGGAAATTGAGTCGGCACTGGTCTCCTGCGCGCACTTGGTGGCCGAAGCCGCAGTGGTGGGCCGGCCTGATGACTTGACCGGCGAGGCGGTTTGCGCGTTTGTGGTGCTTAAGCGCTCCCTTCCCGATGGTGCCGAGGCCAAAGCCATCGCCAAAGAGCTGCGTGACTGGGTGGCCAAGGAGATCGGCCCCATTGCCAAGCCCAAAGACATCCGCTTTGGCGAGAACCTCCCTAAAACCCGCTCCGGCAAAATCATGCGCCGGTTGCTACGCTCGATCGCCAAGGGGGAGGCCGTGACGCAAGACACCAGTACGCTGGAGAATCCGGCAATTTTGGATCAGCTCGGGCAGGCGTATTGACGCAGACTCGGATTTTGCCGATGGATGCTATATAAATCCAATAGGTAATCCCCCGGCTATGCCGGGGAGACAGCAGGAGTTTGACTTTTAGGTGGGTGAGGATGTCCATCGTAGAAACTTCCAAACGTG
>JAYVNK010000038.1:0-7326 GCA_043758475.1 Comamonadaceae bacterium
AAATCCGCCGGGGCGACACCTTGCGCAATCCGCAACTGGTTGAAAACGACCGCCTCATGACCTTTGACGTGGTGGTGGCCAACCCGCCCTTCAGCCTGGACAAATGGGGCGCAGAAGCCGCCGCCACCGACACCTACAAACGTTTCTGGCGCGGCCTGCCGCCCAAAAGCAAGGGCGACTACGCCTTCATCAGCCACATGGTCGAAGCCGCCAAACCACTCAGCGGCCGCGTGGCCGTGGTGGTGCCACATGGTGTGCTGTTTCGGGGCGGGGCCGAAGGCCGCATCCGCCAGCGCCTGATTGAAGACAACCTGCTCGACGCCGTGATTGGCCTGCCTGGCAACCTGTTCCCCACCACCAGCATTCCGGTGGCTGTTTTGCTGTTTGACCGCGCACGTGAACGCGGTGGCGCACGCGCCAGCGAGCGCGACGTGGTCTTTGTCGACGCCAGCGCCGACTTCGCCAGCGCCAAGGCGCAAAACCAGCTGACCGACGTCTACCTAGAAAAAATCATCGCCACCGTCAAGGCCCGCAGGAACGTGGACAAATACGCCAGCGCAGTGAGTTTTGAAGCGATTGCCGAGAACGACTTCAACCTCAACATCCCGCGCTATGTGGACACCTTTGAAGAGGAAGTTGAAATCGATATCGCTGCAACCGAAGTAGAGATTGAGCGGCTTGAGAAAGAGCTGGCCGACGTGCGGTTGCGCATGAAACAGCATTTGAAGGCGTTAGGGGTATGAAAGTGAACCATATTGCTGAACCCAGCAAAAAGGTCATGGAGAAGACCGTATGAGCGCCGGTGAACTGATTCTTTACACAACCGATGACGGCAACGCATGTATCAACTTAAGGGCAGTTGACGGCACCGTGTGGCTGACGCAGCAGCAGCTTGCCGAATTATTCGACATGACCGTTGCCAACACCAACGTGCACATCAAAAACATCCTTGCTGAGGGTGAACTTGATGCGGCGGCAACTGTTAAAGATTATTTAATAGTTGCCCGGGAAGCCGCACGGGACGTGGAAAGGCGCATCAAGCACTACAACCTGGACATGATTCTGGCCGTCGGCTACCGCGTGCGCTCGCACCGGGGCACGCAGTTCCGCCAGTGGGCCACTACCCACCTGCGCGATTACTTAGTCAAGGGCTTTGTGCTGGACGACCAGCGCTTTAAAAAAGGGAACGACGCCGACTACTTTGACGAACTGCTGGAACGCATTCGCGACATTCGCAGCAGTGAAAAAGAGTTTTGGCGCAAGGTGCTCGATATTTTTGCCACCAGTGTTGACTACGCCCCCCACGCCGACGATGCCAAACGCTTTTTTGCCGCAGTGCAAAACAAAATGCACTTTGCCGCCCACGGCCAGACGGCGGCGGAAGTCATCTGGCATCGGGCCGATGCATCGCTTCCCCATGCAGGCATGACCAACTGGCTGGACGGAAATGCTGGCCTGCCACGCCGCGCCGATGCAGCGATTGCCAAAAATTACCTGAAACCCGACGAGCTAAACCTGCTCAACCGCATCGTCACCGCCTACCTGGAGTTTGCCGAGCTGCAAGCGCTGGGGCGACAGCCCATGACCATGGCCGCGTGGGCAGGCAAGCTGGACGACTTTCTCAAACTCTCGGGCCGTGGCGTGCTAGCCAACTCGGGAAAAATCAGCCACGAACAGGCGCTGGGCAAGGCCAAGGCAGAGTGGGAGCAATACCGCTTGAAGCGGGCCAATGAGGTGTCTGCGGTGGAGGCGGAGTTTGAGAAGGTGGCGAAGTCGCTCACAAGGTCGCCAAAAAAGCCGCTGAAAAAGTCCGGAACCCCTAAAGGCAAAGCGGCATGAAGACCACGCCCCTTGGCAACTTGGCAACTATTACCACGGGGGGTACGCCTGACCGGGGAACGCCCGCTTACTGGGGTGGGTCTGTCCCGTGGGTTGGTACGGGTGAGATTGACTTCAACGTCATCGAAGTACCTACTGAATATTTAACTGAACGCGGACTCACAGAATCAGCCGCCAGACTGCTACCCAAAGGCACACTCTTAATGGCCATGTACGGTCAAGGTACGACGCGTGGCAAGGTGGGCATTCTTGCCATTGAAGCGGCTACTAACCAAGCCTGCGCCGCAATTGTTCCAAAAACGGGTTTGATCGAATCAGAGTTTCTGTTTTACGCATTGGAGGCAAGCTACACCCGTATCCGCCGCCTCAGCAACACCGGCAGCCAGGAAAACCTCAACAGCAGCTTGATTCGGGAGATACCCGTACCTGTTTTGACCAAAATGGCTCGCGATGAAATCGTTTCAACCGCCAGAGAGTGGGATGCGGCCATCGAAAAAGCCACCGCCTTGCTAGCCGCCCTAGAGCAACGCAAACAAGGCCTGATGCAGCAACTGCTGACCGGGCGCAGACGCTTGAAGGGGTTTAAGGGGAAGTGGAAGACCTATCGGCTTAACCAACTTTTTGAAGAGCGTAACGAAGCCAATCATCCCGATCTGCCGCTACTTTCAATTACTCGCGATGAAGGCGTTGTGTTGAGAAACACAACTGGACGCAAAGATACGTCGAATGAAGACAAGTCAGCCTATTTGCGCATTTGCCAAGGAGATATTGGCTACAACACGATGCGCATGTGGCAAGGCGTCTCCGCTTTGTCGAACCTTGAAGGCATCATCAGTCCGGCGTACACGGTCTGCGTACCGAATACAGGCTCACGCGGCCCTTTCATGGCGCATCTCTTCAAGCTACCGGGAGTCGTCAACCTCTTTTATCGCTACTCACAGGGGTTGACCTCAGACACTTGGAACTTGAAATTTCGCCATTTTTCAGAAATTAAAGTTCAAGTGCCTGAGACAGATGAACAAACGGCAATAGCGAAGGTGTTGGACACACAAGATGCGGAATTGCTTGGGCTGCACAGCCAACTCGAACAACTGCGCACCCAAAAACGCGCCCTCATGCAAAAACTGCTTTCCGGCAACTGGCGCACGCCAAAAGCGTCTAAAACAGCGATTTTGAAGGGAAAATAGGTATGAAATATGGCTCTAGCCCAATAAATACATGCGCGAGCAGCTCCTGTTTTAGTAGCGACTATTTTGCCCGGCAGGCTGCATGACTGCCGACCCGCGCCGCTTTCAGACTGACGAAGTCTTTCTTAGCCAGATACCAGCGGTGCAACTGCTGGTTAACCTGGGCTGGCTGTACCTCAGTCCGGCTGAGGCGCTGGCGGCGCGGGGCGGCAGGCGGGCCCATGTGCTGCTTGACGAGGTGCTGCGCACGCAGCTCAAACGCATCAACAGCATCCAGTACCGGGGCGCGGTGCATCCGTTTACTGAAGAAAACATTCACGCCGCCATCCAGCGCCTGCGGGCTGTGCCCAACGACGGCTTGCAGCGCACCAACGAGGCGGTGTACAACCTGCTGACGCTGGGCATCAGTCTGGAGCAAGCGGTGGATGGCGACACCAAAGCGTTTTCTCTGCGCTACATCGACTGGCAGCGCCCTGACAACAATGTGTGGCACATCAGCCCCGAGTTTGCGGTAGAACGCACGCGCAGTTTTGAAACCGCGCGGCCTGACCTGGTGCTGTTTGTGAACGGCATACCGCTGGCCACCATTGAATGCAAAGCACCCAGCGAGCTGCTGGACCAAGGCATTTCCCAAACCATACGCAACCAGACCGACGACTACATCCCCGCGCTGTTCCACCACGTGCAGCTGGTGCTGGCCACCAACCGCAATAGCGCACGCTACGCCACAGTGGGCACGGCGGCAAAGTTTTGGTCTGCGTGGAAAGAAGAGCTGCCTTCAGCACAAGAGGCCGAGCTGCGTGCTGCCCTTGCCAAGCCTTTGCCTGCGCAGGTTCAGGCCAGTCTGTTTGAGCTCGCGCAGGGGTGGCTGGGTGACGGCAGGGCCGCCGCCCACCGCTTTGACCATCGCGTTGAGCAGGAGCCCGCGCCCTACCCCGTGCAACGCGAGCCCACGGTGCAAGATCGCACGCTGTACGGCGTGCTGCGGCCACAGCGCTTGCTTGAACTGAGTTTTGCCTACACGGTGTTTGATGGCGGGCAACGCAAGGTGGCACGTTACCAGCAGGTGTTTGCCGTGCAGAAGGTGCTGGCGGCCATCCAGAGCCGCACGGGAGACGGCGCACGCGAGGGCGGCATTGTCTGGCACACCCAGGGCTCGGGCAAGTCGCTGACCATGGTGATGCTGGCGCGGCAGCTCGCGCTGGACCCGGCCATCAACAGGAGTGGCGAGGCACGCATCGTGCTGGTCACAGACCGCACCGACCTCGATAAACAGTTGGGTAACACCTTTGCCGCCTGCGGCTTTTTGCCCCACCGCGCCAAAACCGCGCGCGAGCTGCTCAGCCTGGTGGCACAGCGCAAGGCCCAGCTCATCACCACGCTGGTGCACAAGTTTGGCCGGGCCTCCGGCACCAGCAAGTTCACCGACGATTCGAGCGAAATTTTTGTGCTGGTCGACGAAAGCCACCGCACCCAGTTTGGCAGCTTCTCGGCCGAGATGCGCAAGATGTTTCCGCGCGCCTGCTTCATTGGTTTCACTGGCACGCCGCTCTTGAAAGACGACAAGAAAAACAGCTTTGCGCGCTTTGGCCGCCTGCTGGATTCCTACACCATCGAGCAGGCGGTGGAAGACGGCGCAGTGGTGCCGCTGCTGTATGAGTCGCGCCTGGTGCGCATTGAGCAGAACAAGGAGGCCATAGACACCTGGTTCGAGCGCCACACGGCCGGGCTGACCGCGCAGCAGAAGGCTGACCTGAAGCACAAGTATTCCCGCGCGCGGATGCTCAGCGGCGCGGATCAGGTGGTGTACATGACGGCGTTTGACATCAGCGCCCACTTTGTCCAGCACTGGCAGGGCACGGGCTTCAAGGCGCAACTGGTGGCTAAAGACAAGCTCACAGCCATCAAATACCAGAAGGCGCTGGACGACATAGGCAACGTGCACAGCGAGGTGGTGATTTCTGCGCCCGACTCGCGCGAGGGTTTTGAAGAAGTGGACACGCCACCGGCCGATGAGGTCAGGCAATTCTGGGACCGCATGATGAAGCGGCACGGCAACGAGGAGAACTACCTCAAGAGCCTGATTGACCAGTTCAACGGCGCGGACGCGCCCGAGATTTTGATTGTGGTGGACAAGCTGCTCACCGGCTTTGATGCGCCGCGCAACACGGTGCTGTACCTTACGCGCGAGCTGCGCGACCACACGCTGCTGCAAGCCATTGCGCGGGTGAACCGCCTGTTTGACGACAACCGCGAAGGCAAAACACGCACCAAGGACTTTGGCTACATCATTGACTATGCCGGCGTGCTGGGCGAACTGGACAAGGCGCTGGACACCTACCAGGCGCTCACCGGGTTTGATGCGGCCGACATCCGCAAGGCGCTGATCGCCGCGAAGGATGAGATCGTAAAATTGCCCGATCGGCATGCCCAGGTGTGGGAGATGTTTCGCGATGTGCGTGACCGCACCGATGAAGACGCGTTTGAGCGCGCGCTCAGCCTTGATGCGGCGCGCGAAGATTTTTATGAGCGTCTGGCAACCTACGCCAAGACCCTGGCGGTGGCGCTGGGCAATGAGCAGTTTTTGACGGCTACAGCCGATGCGCTGCTGGCGCAATACAAGGGTGATTTGCGCCGCTTTGTGCGGCTGAAAGCCGCGGTACGCCTGCGCTACAGCGAGTCGGTGGACTTTCGCCGTGATTACGAGCCACGCATCCAGAAGCTGCTCAACACGCAGATATTCGCCAACGAGGTGCTGCCGCTGCACGAACCCGTCAACATTTTTGATACCGGGGCTTTTGCCCAGGTGGTGCAGGAGCAGGGCTACAAGAGCAAGGCCGCGCAGGCCGACACCATGGCCCACGCCACCAAGCGCGCCATCACCGAGCGGCTGGAGCAGGACCCGGCTTTTTACGAAAAATTTTCAAAACTGATCCAGCAGACCATTGACGACTACCAGGCCAAACGCATCAGCGAGCTGGAGTACTTGAAGCGCGTGGGCGATATTCGCGACCGCGTCATGTCACATGGGCAAAGCGATACACCGCAGGCCCTTCGCGGCAAAGACGATGCAGTGGCCATGTTTGGGGCGCTCAAGCCCTTTCTGGAGTTGCCGGGCATGGCGCTTGCGCGCGTGGAATCCATAGTGGCTGAGCTGGCGGTGGGTGTGCTGGATGTTTTTCAGAAATTCCGCAAGGTAGCTTACTGGGACGACCTGCAGGCCCAGCGCCAGACCGAGCAGGCATTGGATGATTACCTGTTTGACAGCTTCGACAAACAAGCGGGCCATGCGCCCGATGGCCCCACGATGGACAGCCTGCTGGCCGCGCTGATGCGGCTGGCCAGAAACCGGGGGCTGAACCGATGATGGAGCCGGTGAATGCGCCAGACTTTTTTGTAGCACAGGGGCGCGAACTTAGGCTGACACTGGTTGAATCACTGCGGCGTAAAACCCTCGGTATTGAAGTGCATCCGCACGCGGTGGACGGTGCCCGACTTGTTGTGCGGATGCCAACAGGCATGCCTTGGTCAGAGCTGCAACCACGACTGGCGCGACGTGAGGGGTGGATTGCGCGCCAGGCCGCCGAATTCGACCGCTATCGGCCAGCCACACCACCGCGCCAATATTTGGCCGGTGAGACGTTTCGCTTGCTGGGTCGCCAGCTCCTCTTGACCGTTAGAACTGGCCGGCAGGGCGTCGCCACGGAGGGCAACCGGCTGACTGTGTGCGTGCCCAATCCGAATGACCGCGTGGCTATATCGGCGGTGTTGGCACGCTGGTATCACGCTCAGGCCAAAGTGGAATTTGGCTGGCGGTTGGAAGGGTGGCTCCGGCACCCGCTGCTGCAATCCGCGCCCCCCGCACGCCTGCACGTTCGCAAACTGGCCAGGCGCTGGGGCAGCCTGTCCGCTGCTGGCACGTTAACCTTGAATACGGCGTTAGTGCAGAAATCGGCTGCGTGCATTGACTATGTGATCGTGCACGAGCTTTGCCATCATTGGCATCCGGATCACGGCACGTCGTTCCATGGGCTTGTCACTGATGTGATCCCAAATTGGCAAAAGACAAAATCTTTGCTCGAACGAGGGTGAGTTTCCGCTACCCACTGCGAGTATTACAGGATGGTAGAAAAGTTGTCGGTCGAGAATTACCTGGCGAAGCTCGTCCTCCTTCTTTACTCCCGTGCCAACCTGCGCAGTTGAACCTAAATTCCTCTGTTACCCGGTAGTCGGAATGAGCGATTGCGATAAATTTGACGGCATCAGCGTCGGCTGAACGTAATTGTTTGGTTTGGTGGCG
>JAYVNK010000039.1:0-7311 GCA_043758475.1 Comamonadaceae bacterium
CATCTGGTTCATGGGCCAGTTCCACGGTGTGATCAGCGCGCACACGCCCACGGGCTCGCGCACGATGCGCGTGGTTTTTTGCATGCGCTCAAATTGAAATTCGGCCAATACTTTGCTGGCGACGATGAAGTGGCCCAAGCCCGCCGGGGCTTGCGCGCGTTTAGCCAGTTTTTCCAGCGGAGCACCCATTTCTTCCGAGACGGCGATAGCCACGTCGTCCATGCGTTTTTTGTACACGGCAATGATGGATTGCAGCAACTCCTGGCGCTGTGCCACGGGCATGACCGACTGGGCAGCAAAGGCCTTGCGGGCGGCCGTCACCGCCAGGTTGGCATCTGCCGCCGTGCCGATGGAGATGGTACCCACAGGTTGCTCCGTTGCCGGGTTGATCACGGGCATGGGGTTGGTTTTCGACGGCTTCACCCAGACCCCGTTGATATAGAAATTAGTGTAGTCGCGCATGATGGTGTTCTCTTGGTGATGAAATCAGTTTTGCATTGTGCATGGGTTTGCCGACCTTATGCAGGTGCGGTCTTGGCAGGCCGGGCTCAGGCAGTTTGCGGGACGGATTCTTCCGCTGGCAGGGATACCGCGTGATCCACCGGCTGGTGCGCCAGCGCCATCACATCGCGCGGATGCATGGCTTTAAGCTTGTGGTCGCTCCACACCTGGCGCCAGCGGCGCGACGCAGGCAAGCCGTGGCGCAAACCCAGCATGTGGCGGGCAATGGCGCTCCACGGCGTGCCATGCGCTGCGGCCTCGCGTGCCATGTAGTCGCACATTTGGGCTTCTACAACCTCGCGGGAGAAGGCTTCGACAGGCTCAGCGCGAACGCGGTGGGATTCAGCAAGAATGGCATCCCATTCGCTCAGCCACCACGGGTTGTGATACGCCTCGCGGCCCAGCATCACGCCATCCACATGCTCTAGCTGCTCGTGACACTGATCTGTCGTGGTGATGCCACCGTTGATCACGATGTTGAGATGCGGAAACTCCCTTTTCAGCAGATGCACCACCGCGTAGCGCAGCGGCGGCACCTCGCGGTTGGCCTTGGGCGACAGGCCTTTGAGCCACGCATTGCGGGCGTGCACGATGAAGGTGCTGCAACCGGCTTCGCTCACTGTGCCGACAAAATCACGCACAAAGCCATAGCTCTCGGGTGTGTTCTCAGTCTTGTCGATGCCGATGCGGTGCTTGACCGTGACCGGCACCTGGGTCGAATCGACTGCGTCCACCATCGCCTTCACGCAGTCGGCCACCAATTGCGGCTCGGCCATCAGGCACGCGCCAAACGCACCGCGCTGCACCCGCTCACTGGGGCACCCGCAGTTCAAATTGATTTCGTCATAGCCCCATTGCTGGCCCAATACCGCGCACTTCGCCAGGTCGGCCGGATCGCTGCCGCCCAGTTGCAGAGCCACGGGATGCTCTTGCGCATTGAATTGCAGATGCCGCGCCACGCCGCCATGGATCAGCGCGCCGGTCGTCACCATTTCGGTATAGAGCAGCGCATGGCGTGACAGCAGGCGGTGGAAATACCGGCAATGCCTATCTGTCCAGTCCATCATGGGGGCGACAGACAGCGTCCAGCGGTTTGGGCTGGAATATGGACGGTTGCGGGTGATGGCGCCGGGCATCTGCATGGCGTGAATTATCCCAGCCCTTGATATGGATCAAACCCGTTGGCTCCAAATGGCCTTAAGCTTCAGGCTCAACAACAAACAGGAGCTCACCATGTACGAACGCATTCTTGTCGCCACCGATGGCTCAACGCTGTCAAATAAAGCCGTTGTCAACGCGATTTCCCTGGCCCAGCTTTGCGATGCCGAACTGGTGGCGCTGAAAGTGGTGCCGCGTTATCCCATGAGCTATTTCGAAGGCGGCGTGGTACTGCAGGCCAGGGAGGTGGCCCGCGTGGAAACCCAATGGGCCCAAGACGGGCAAGCCATCGTCGATGCAGTGAAGAAGGCGGCGCTGGCCAAAGGCGTCACCGCCAAAGCGGTGACGGCCAAGTCAGACCTGGTGGCCGAGGCCATCATCGCGGCTGCCAAAAAGCACAAATGCGATTTGATAGTGATGGCATCGCACGGGCGCAAAGGCATCAAGCGCCTGCTGCTGGGCAGCGAGACTCAGCACGTGCTGACGCATTCGCATATTCCGGTACTGGTGCTGAGGTGAATTCAAGACGCGCGGGTGATATGGAGCTGGAAATGTGGCAATTTTCCTAGACAATACGCCTGTAGCCCAAGTCCCTGTTGAATAGTTAGCTATCTAATTTATCAATAGCGCCTCACCAGGACGTCAGCTCGTCTGCCCATACTGCGCCCGCAACACGTTCTTCTGCACCTTGCCCATGGTGTTGCGCGGCAGTTCATCGACCACGACGCAGCGCTTGGGGATTTTGAAATTTGCCAACCTGGCCTTCAGGCTGGCAATGACCTGCTCTGCCACGAGCACCGCGCCTGGCCGGGCCACCACCACCGCCACGCCCACTTCGCCAAAGTCGGGGTGTGGCACGCCCACCAGCGCGCTCTCGGCGACACCAGGCAGCTCGTTGATGTAGCCTTCAATCTCCGCCGGGTAGACGTTGTAGCCGCCGCTGATGATGAGGTCTTTGCTGCGGCCCACAATCGTCACGTAGCCGCGCTCGTCGATCTTGCCGACGTCGCCGGTCTTGAAATAGCCGTCTGCCGTGAACTCTTCTGCTGTTTTTTCTGGCATGCGCCAGTAGCCCTTGAACACGTTCGGACCCTTGACCTGGATGCCGCCAATTTCGCCCGGGGGCAGCGGCTGGCCATCATCGTCCTGCACGCGCAAGCTCACGCCCGGCAGGGGGAAACCCACGGTGCCGCCGCGCCGCTCTGACTGGCCCGCATACCTTTCGTCCGCAGCATAGGGGTTGGACGTGAGCATCGCCGTCTCGCTCATGCCATAGCGTTCCAGAATCGTGTGGCCAGTGCGTTCTTGCCAGGCAGTGAAGGTCTCAATGAGCAGCGGGGCAGATCCAGCCACAAACAGGCGCATGTTGCGCACTGATTCTGCGGTGAGGCCCGGCTCGGCCAGCAGCCGCGTATAGAGCGTGGGCACGCCCATGAACACGGTCGCCTCGGGCATTTTGCAGAGCACCAGCTTGGGGTCAAACTTGCCGAGCCAGATCATCTTGCTGCCGTTGATCAGCGCTCCGTGCAGCGCCACAAACAGGCCATGCACGTGGAAGATGGGCAGCGCGTGGATGAGCACGTCACCACCCCCTTGCGTGAGCGAGGCTCCAGTTCTTGTCAGCGAGGCTCCAGGTTTTTTCCAGCCCCAGTAGCCCTTGAGCACCAGCGCGTTGCTCAACATGTTGCCGTGCGAGAGCATCGCGCCCTTGCTGCGGCCCGTGGTGCCGCTGGTGTACAGGATGGCGGCCAGGTCATCCGGTGCGCTGTGTACGGGCGTGTGCTGGTCGCTGCAATGCATGGCGCGCTCCAGCAGCGAGCCGGTGCGGTCGTCCCCCAGTGTGAACACGTTTTGCGTCCCGGCCTTGAAGGCGATCTTGCTGACCCAGCCAAAGTTCTTCGGGCAGCACACCACCACAGCGGGCTCGGCATTGCCGATGAAATATTCAATCTCGGCGCTTTGGTAAGCCGTATTGAGTGGCAAGAACACATAGCCTGCACGCAGCGTGGCCAGGTACAGCATGGCGGCTTCGACCGATTTTTCCACCTGCACCGCAATGCGCGCGCCCGCTGGCAAATCGAGCGAGCCCAGCAGGTTGGCCAGCATGGCCGTGGCGCGCTCCAGGTCGCGCCAGCTATAGTGCAAGCCGTTGTCGGTCTCGATGGCCACCGTGTCCAGATCGGCGGGGAATGCGTTGCGCAAAGCAGCAAAAAGATTGCTGTTGGAGGGGAAGGTTTGCGGGTTGGATGGCAGGTTCATGGGGTGGGCAGGTTCAATCGATCAATCGGCAGGCGGGCCAGGCGGCAACTGCATCAAAAAATCCGCGTACTACTTTAGTAATAGCAAACTATTCATACAGGACAGGGGCTACAACTCAATTTTATCCCCAATTTACTCCAGTTTGGCTCCAGAAGCCTGCACCACCGCCGCCCAGCGCTTGACCTCGGCACTCACAAACGCGCCAAACTGCTGTGGCGTCAAACGGCCAAACTCGGCACCTTGCGCAGCCCACACGGTTTTGGCCTCGTCGGACAGGCCGGCCTTGTTGATTTCTTCCACCGCGCGGGCTTGAATGTCTGGCGGTGTTCCCTTGGGTGCCCAAATGCCGTACCACGTGGTCACGGTGTAGTCGGGCAGGCCCAGCTCGGCGGCGCAGGGCACATCGGGGAAGGCCGGGTTGCGCTGTTTGCCGGCCACCATCAGCGCCTTGATGCGTCCGCCCTTGATGTGGGTGGCCGATGAGCCCAGGCCGTCAAACATCATCTCCACGTCGCCTGCAATCAGGCCCTGCAGCGCGGGGCCTGCGCCCCGGTAGGGAATGTGTGTGATGAAGGTCTTGGTCTGCTGCTTGAACAGCTCGCCCGCCAGGTGGTGCGAGGTGCCACCCCCGGCCGAGCCGTAATTGAGTTTGGCGGGGTTTTTGCGCACGTAGTCCAGAAATTCCTTGAAGTCTTTGACCGGCATTTTTTTAGGGTTGATCACCAGCACCTGCGGCACGTTGGCCACCAGCGCCAGCGGAATGAAATCTCTCTCGATGTCGTAGTCCAACTTGGGGTACATGCTGGGCGCGATGGTGTGGTGCACCGCGCCCATGAACAGCGTGTAGCCATCGGGCGCGGCCTTGGCGGCAACACTGGCCCCCAGCGTGCCACCCGCGCCGCCGCGGTTGTCAATCACCAGCGTCTTGCCGGTCTGTTTGGAAAACTGAGCTGATATGGGTCGCGCAAAGGCATCAGTGCCACCGCCTGCGGGAAAGGGCACCACCAGCGTCACCGGCTTGGCGGGCCAGGCCGTCTGGGCGCGCAGGCCCAGAGTGGTGGTGGCAGCCACGGCTGTTGCCATGCGCAAGACGAGGCGTCTCTGGATTGGGTGGGGCAGTCGAGGGGTCATGCGATGGGTCAAATCAGTCTCCAGGTGTTGTTTTTGACATTGCCTTTACAGAACTTGCGGGTTAGCCAACAACGGCCCGACCCGCACGCGAAGCGCCAGGCGCGGGCTGTTGCTTCAGGTCAAAACCGCAAGTCCTCGATATCAGCCGACACGGCGATTTTGCCTTGTGCCAGCAAGGTACGGTATTTGTCCAGCCGTTTCAGGTCGTACAGGTAGTTGACCATCAGCCCGCATGACTGTTTAAGGCCTTTGGTTGACGGGTCGCCCGCCCAGTTCAGCCGCTCCACGCGCGCGCCATTGCCCAGGTGAAATCGGGCGACCGGGTCCAGCGGTTTGCCATCGTGCCACTGTGCGCCCAGGTAATGCGCGGCGCACCGCAGCAGCGTCTTGCGCACGGGCGATTTCGCGTCCAGCGCCAGCGCTGCGTCTGCGCCGTCCAGCAGGTGCTTAGGACTTGGCACGTCGCACCCGAGGGTTTGCGCCAGTTGCGCCCGGCTTTTGTCGTCCAGGCGGTCCAGCATGCCGCCGGCGTTCTTGCCCAGCCAGGCCCGAAAACCTGGGATCGGCGACAGCGTGGCAAAGCTCTTGAGTTTCGGAAATTCGTCCTTCAAGGTTTCCACCACCCGCTTGATCAGCGAATCCCCAAACCCCACGCCGCGCAGGCCAATCTGGGTATTGCTGATGGAGTAAAAAATCGCGGTGGTGGCCTTCTTTACATCCGTGGCGTCGGCCGATTCGTCCAGCAACGGCGTGATGCTGTCGGCCATGCCGTCCATCAGCGCCACTTCCACAAAAATCAGGGGGTCATCGGGCAGGCGCGGATGAAAGAAACCATAGCAGCGGCGGTCGGAATCGAGCCGGTTTTTTACATCGGCCCAACTTTTTATGTCGTGCACCGCCTCGTACTTGATGAGCTTCTCGATCAGAGAGGCGGGCGAATGCCAGCTGATGCGCCGCAGGTCTAAAAAACCCACGTCAAACCAGGTGGAAAACATGTATTCCATCTCCACGTCCAATGCCTGCAGGCGCTTGTCCGTCTTGAGGTGCGGCAGCATTTCGGCACGCAGGTCCACAAGGAAGCGGATGCCCTCGGGGAACGCACTGACGCGCTGCAACAGCCGACGGCGTGGCGACACCGTGGCGCGGCGGTAGTCCACCTCGGCGGCGGCTTCGTCGGGCGTGCCGACTTTGGCTGCAAACCGGGCCTGGGCCTGCTTTGTGATTTGCGGGTCGGCCACGAACTGCTCGCTCATCAACAGCCACATGTCGCGCCGCTCTGCAGGCGTGGCACTGGCGTACCAGCGGGCCAAGCCCTGCGCCCGGCGGCCGCCTTCAACCTCGCTGATGTGCGGGTCCACAATCGCTTTCAAGTCATCCAGCTTACGGCGCAAAACGCGGGGTGAGAGGGCCTCTTCCTTGTGCCGCAAATAGCCTTTGAGGCGGTCACGCGTTGAGCGGGGTGCGTTTGAATCGCTGGCTGACAGGCTGGTGGCTACGGTTGCGGTGGAAGCGGCCTTCTGCGCTGTGCTTTCGGCGGGCTTGGGCGCTTGCGTGCTGACTTTGGGCCGAACGTCGATAACTCTTGTTTTAATAGCTGGTTGTGCACTATCCACAGGGGATGCAGGTCTTTTTTCCTCCTTTTTTCCAATTTTTCCAGTGTTGAGGCGTCCTTGTGCGCCTTTATCACTGCCGTTTGGCAAAAGCTTCGACACCTGGCTGGAAATCCACCCCGCCGTGTTCATTCGGAATCCTTCGTGCTGCGCACTGCGGTATTCGCCCTTGGGGGCGGCCCGGCGGCGCTCATGCTTGCACCCGACTGGTCAGGTGGCGCGCCATCTCCCGCAGGGCCTCGCGCTGACGGGTGATGTGGGTGCGCATTGCGGCTTCGGCACCTTGCGCATCGCGCGCCTTCAGCGCCGCAAATACGGCAAGATGCTCGCTCAGACTTTGTTCAATGCGGCCCGTGGCCTGCAGGCTTTGCAAGCGCGCCAGTTTAAGAATCTTGCGCAGGTCACCGCTCACCTGCGCCAGCCATCGGTTGTTGGCAAGCAGGATGATAGCCTCGTGAATGGCGAAGTTTGTGGTGTAGTAGTCGGTGGTGCGCCGGGCCTTGGCATGGCTGGCCAGGCGCTTGTGCAGGGTCTCCAGCACAGCCAGGTCTGCGTCAGTGGCGTTGCGGGCGGCGTCAAACGCGCAACGCCCTTCCAGCAGGGCAATGACCGGGAAGATTTCGTCCAGGTCCTGCTCAGTGACCTGGTTCAC
>JAYVNK010000040.1:0-7291 GCA_043758475.1 Comamonadaceae bacterium
CTGGCCCGCATCTGGCCGTATTTCAGGCGTTCCAAAGGCGGGGTCGCACTGATCGTCGCAGCCACCGTTGTCAGCTCCGCGACCGAGCCGTTGATTCCCGGTTTGCTGCAGCCCCTGCTTGACCGGGGATTTCAGAAAGACGGGATTTCGCTGTGGATGATTCCTGCAGCCTTGTTGCTGCTGTTTGGCGTTCGCGGCATAGCCGGATTTGTTGCGCAATGGGCGTCAGCCCACGTGATGAACCAGGGCCTCGTGAAGTTGCGTCAGGCCCTGTTCGACAAAATACTTTCGGCCAAGCTCACGCTGTTTGCGGCTCAGTCCTCCAGCTCACTCACCAATACGGTGGTGTACGAAGTGCAAAACGGCGCGCAGTTGCTGACCAACTCATTGATGACACTGGCGCGTGACAGCCTGACGCTGCTGGCCTTGGTCGGCTATTTGCTCTATTTGAACTGGAAGCTCACATTGATTGTGGCCTGCCTGTTCCCGGCGGTGGCGCTGGTAATGCGGGTGCTGTCGCGTCGCCTGTACCGGCTGACGCGGGAGAACCAGGCCGCAACCGATGCGCTGGCCTATGTGGTCGAAGAAAACGTCCTGGCCCATCGCGACGTGAGGCTGCACGCCGGGCAAAGCGCGCAGTCCACCCGCTTTGCCAATTTGAGCCAATCGCTGCGCAGGCTGTCGATGAAGTCAACCACGGCGTCGTCTGCAATGACGCCCATCACCCAAATGCTGGCGGCTGTTGCCCTGTCTGTGGTGATTTCGGTTGCCCTGATTCAAAGCAAGGCTGACGGCACCTCGGTGGGTGGTTTCGTTGCTTTTGTCACCGCCATGCTGATGCTGGTTGCACCCATCAAGCATCTGTCTGAGATTGCCAGCCCGATCACGCGGGGTCTGGCGGCCATCGAGAAAGGGCTTGATCTGGTCGAAGAGACACCCGACGAGCCCGGCGGCGCTTTCACAAAGCCGCGTGCTGCGGGCAAGATTGAATTCATCGGCGCTTCGGTCGCTTTCAGGGACGAAGGTTCGCCAGCGCTGGATGCCATCAATTTGACAGTGATGCCCGGAGAAATGGTCGCACTCGTCGGCGCTTCAGGGGCAGGCAAGACGACGCTGGCCAATCTGTTGCCCCGGTTTGTCGAACCCACGTCGGGACGGGTGGAGCTGGATGGCCAGGACATTCGCGCCTGGCAGCTCGGCTGCCTGCGTGACCAATTCGCGGTAGTGAGCCAGCACGTGGTCATGCTGAACGACACCCTTGCAGCCAATGTGGCTTTGGGCAAAGCGATGGACAGAGCCAAAGTTGCGGCCTGCCTGCAGGCGGCCAACCTGGAACGCTTTGTCGCAGATCAGCTTCTTGGCATGGACACCATCACCGGCCACAACGCCATGCAACTGTCGGGCGGGCAGCGGCAACGCCTGGCCATCGCCCGTGCGCTCTACAAAGACGCCCCCATCCTGATTCTCGACGAGGCTACCTCCGCCCTCGATGCGGAATCAGAGCGCGCCATTCAAGAAGCCCTACAGCGCCTCATGGCCCGGCGCACCTCCATCGTCATCGCACACCGGCTGTCAACGGTGCACCATGCAGACCGCATCGTCGTCATGGAAGCCGGGCGCATTGTTGAGACGGGAACCCACAGTCAGCTGATTCAGGCCAACGGCCATTACGCGCGGCTTTACGAATTAGCCTTGCATGATGTTGACGCAGCAGCGACGGCACCTGAAGTAGCTGTGCAAACTCAATCACCCATCCCGCAGACCGACGCATAGATGGCCTCCTGCTGGCGCGCGATCTCCGGCCACTGATGCGCCTGCGCAAAAGCAGTGGCGGCACCCCCCACGCGCATGCGCAATGGCGCATCTTCAATCAAACGACGCAACAAGCCTGACAGCTCCTGCGCGTTTCTCGGGTCACTCATGATGAAAGCGTTTGCGCCGTCGTCAAGAAGTGCCGATATCCCGCAATGGCGCGCGTCACTCACCACCACCGGCAGCCCATGGGCCATGGCTTCCAGCACCACCATGGCGAAGGAGTCCTCCAGCGTGGGATGCGCCAGCAGGTCTGCTGCCACATAGGCCTGCGATACATCGGCCAGGGCACCCAAAAAAAAGACCCTCGACGCCAGGCCCAAGCGGTTGGCCAAGTCACGGAAAACCGGCATCTGCGCCGGGTTTCCCACCACCGCCAATACTGTATCTGAGGGCAGCCGGGCAAGCGCACTCAGCAAGACCTCCAACCCCTTTTTACGGTAATCATGGCCTACAAAAAGGATGCAGGCCCCGGTCTGCGGCAGGCCCAAAACGGCCCGTGCCGAATTCTTTTGCGCCGCGCCGGACAAAACCACTGGTTTGACGCCGGGTGTGATGACAGTCGGTGCCAGCCGCATCCGCGGGTAGGTTCGCTCAAAAATCTCTTTCAAGCTTGCCGACGCGACCACCACGCGATGCCGCTGCGGGTCTCCCGCCAGACGTGCGCGCTCGAACAGCAAATAGACCAGCAGACGCGGGCTGGTCACCGCCTTGATCCATCTGAGCATACGGCTCAAGCCGGTACGCCCGTGGAACAGGTTGTGCTGGACCGGCATCACGTGCATTGTCTGAACTTGCCCGTGCCAGGTGTTCTCATGCGAATGCACCACATCAAAACCCCGGCGCGTCGCCCACCATGTGGCCCCAGCGTACCAAAGCTGGTTGATCCAGCGGGGCCTCAGAAACGGTGCCGACACGCGGTGATAGGCAACCCCCGGCCAGTTGTGATCAAGCTGCTGTGCAAAAACATGAATCTCATGGCGTGCCGCCAGTTCCTCGACCAACGCAATGGAATAGCGCTCCGCCCCGCCGCCCGTTGACGCAAACACCCGGTTCAGAACCGCAATTCGCAAGCGTTTCATCAAACATTCACCGCCCGTCCGCTACGCCGACCGACGCCGGTCTTCGTAGGAGGTCGCCACTTTCTGCCATAGACCGGCGAGGGTGGTTGATCTGACAACCGCAGCGCGCGGCAACCGCATCCAGTCTTCACCTGTCAGGCAACGGCTGCGCACCGTGGTCGTGGCACATGAGAAACCCGTCTCCCGCACCAACTCGGCATGTATATCGCTTAAGTTGCCGTAGGGGTAGCAGAACTGTTTGACTGATTGACCGGTCATTTTCTCAAGCTCTGCCTTGCACCTGAAAATCTCATCCCGCGCAGTGTCCGCAGCTACCTGCGTCAAATCCACATGGGTGCGGGTATGCGCACCGATTTCCTGGCCGCCGTCCACCCATTGCCTTAACTGGCGGGCGTCCATCAATGGCGTCTGCGCAATGCCTTTGTCCAGGTCCCATTCATTGGTCTGACCTACGCGCTGGCTCACCACATAACACGTGGCAGAGAACCCGTGCCGCTTCAGAACCGGCAGCGCATGCGTCAGGTTGTTGAGGTAGCCATCGTCCAGGCTGATGCCGACAACTTTGCCGGTGCGTTCGCCACTCAGGTAGGGTCGCAATGCGGAGATGGACAGGCCCTGGTAGCCAAGAATTTTCAATAACCGCATTTGCCGGGAAAAGGCTGCGGGCGAAACATACAGGCTGCGAAACGGTGCACCTTTGGCCGGTGCTTCATCAATCTGGTGGTAAGTCAGAATCGGAATTGGCGATTGATTTGACGTGCGGGCGGGCAACATGGATGTACTGAGAGAAACCGCCTACAGCAGCACAATGTCGTACTGCTCCTGCCCCATGGCAGCTTCGCTTTGCAGCGATACCGGCTTGCCGATGAACTCGCTTAGACCCGCCAGATGCTGGCTCTCTTCGTCCAGAAACAGCTCAATGACCTTGGGCGAGGCCACAACGCGAAACTCTCGCGGGTTGAACTGGCGGGCCTCGCGCAGTATTTCGCGAAAGATGTCATAGGTCACGCTGCGCGCGGTCTTGATGCTGCCCTTGCCCGCGCATACGGCGCAGGGCTCGCACAGCATGTGCGCCAGCGATTCACGGGTGCGCTTGCGCGTCATCTCCACCAAACCGAGTTGCGAAAATCCGCCGGCCGTGGTTTTAACCCGGTCCCGCTGCAACTGCTTGCGAAACTCGGCCAGCACCGCATCACGATGGTCTTCACGCACCATGTCAATGAAGTCGGCAATGATGATGCCACCCAGGTTGCGCAGTCGAAGCTGGCGGGCAATCGCCTGCGCAGCTTCCAGGTTGGTCTTGAAAATAGTGTCGTCAAAATTGCGGGCACCCACGAAGCCGCCCGTATTGACATCCACCGTGGTGAGGGCCTCAGTCTGGTCAACAATCAGGTAGCCGCCGGATTTGAGGTCCACGCGTCGCCCCAAGGCCTTGGCGATTTCTTCGTCAATCGCGTACAGGTCAAAGATCGGCCGCTCGCCCTTGTAATGCTGCAACTTGTCGGCCGCGGCAGGCATGAACTCCAGTCCAAAGGCTTTGAGCGCCTCAAACTGCTCGCGCGAATCGACGCGGATGGTTTGGGTTGCGTCACTCACCATATCGCGCAGCACGCGTTGCAGCAGGTTCAAATCTTGATGCAGCAACGACGTGGCAGGCAGGCGCACGGAGGCATTCTTGATGCGGTCCCAGGCCTTGCGCAAATAGCCAATGTCTTCAGACAGCTCAGCATCCGTGGCGTCTTCGCCATTGGTGCGCAAGATGAAACCGCCCCCCTGGGGGCCCGTCAGAACATGCAATCTGGTGCGAAGTTCATCCCGCTGTCCGGACGGAATCTTTTGCGACACTCCCACGTGGTCATCCTGCGGCAAAAACACCAGCAAACGTCCGGCGATGCTGATTTGCGTGGACAGCCTGGCACCCTTGCTGCCAATCGGGTCCTTGATGACCTGCACGGTCAAAGCCTGGCCTTCAAATATCTGCCTCTCAATCGGTACCTGCGCCTGGGCGGCGCGGGACGCGCTGATGGTTTCCCCTTCGGCCGGTCGATGCCAGACATCAGCGACGTGAAGAAACGCTGCACGCTCCAGTCCAATATCGATAAAGGCAGACTGCATGCCCGGCAGCACCCTGGCCACCTTGCCAAGGTAGACGTTACCGACCAGCCCGCGCTCCAGCGTTCGTTCTACATGCAGCTCCTGCACGGCACCGTTTTCGACAACGGCAACGCGCGTCTCTTGTGGCGACCAGTTGATCAAAATATCTTCTTGCATGCTGCCCAATTCAGAACCCGCCGCGTTAAAACTTGAAACCCCGGGACCGGAGCAATTGCGCCGTCTCAAATACCGGGAGCCCCATGATGCCAGAGTAGCTTCCGCTGATGCGCGAAATAAAGGCGGCCGCCCTGCCCTGTACAGCATAGGCGCCGGCTTTGCCCATCGGCTCGCCAGTGGCAACGTAAGCAAGAATCTGGGGTCGCGTCAGGATTGCAAACGTCACGCGGGACCCACTCAACACCTGCACCTGCCTGCGCTCTGTACCGATCGACACGGCGGTCAGCACGCGGTGGGTTTTGCCTGACAGCTCGGTCAGCATGCGCTGCGCACCAGAGGCATCCAGCGGCTTGCCATAAATCGTTCGGCCAAGAGCCACAGTGGTGTCAGAGCACAGGATGGGTGCAGCGGGCAAGCCCCTCCGCTTGCGACGCTCCAAAGCGGCGGCAAGCTTGAGGGCCGTGACCCGCTTGACATACGCTGCGGGCAGCTCCCTGTCAATAACCGCCTCAATCGACTCGGCATCTTCGCCTGCATCTGGCAACAGCAATTGGTACTGAACGCCCAACTGCTCCAGCAGTTGCCTGCGGCGCGGACTTTGGGACGCGAGGTAGATGAAATCATTCACGATGGTAAGGGTGTCCAGCATTGACCGACCAGGCACGGTAAAGCTGCTCTATCAAGAGCACCCTGGCAAACGCATGTGGCAATGTCAAGTCAGACAGGCGGATGCGCTCATGCGCGGCTTGCCTGAATACGGGGTCAAGCCCGTCCGGGCCGCCAATCACCAGGGCAACATCGTCGCTCTGAAGCTGCCAGCCCTTGAGTTTTTCAGCCAGCGCCACGGTGGTAAGTGCGGTGCCGCGCTCATCCAGCGCCACGATGCGGTTGCCTTTGGGAATGACCGCTTCAATGCGCGAACGCTCGGAGGCATACAGCGTGTCAATGGTTTTGGAGCCGCGCGGTTCGGTCTTGACTGTTTTCAGCTCGATTTTCAGCTCGTGCGGAAAACGTTTGGCGTAATCGTCCCACGCCGTTTGCGCCCAGTCCGGCACCCGCAGGCCCACAGCCACGATCAGCAGCTTCACGGCGAACCTGTCAGGCTTTTTTGGGAGCCGCTTTCCTGGCGGGCGCTTTCTTGGCGGGCGCTTTGGCGGCGACGGTTTTTACGTTCGCATTGCCTGCAACTTTCTTCGCAGCCGCCTTTTTTGCCGAAACTTTCACGGGCGCGTTCACAACTACTTTTGGAACTAGAGACTTTGCAGGCGGTGCCTTGCCCGGCTTTTTTGCAGCCGCTGACTTAGCAGCCAGCGACTGTTTAACCTGCGCCTTTATGACCTGCGCCTTGGACGGAAAGGCTTCCTGCACGCCTTTTTTGGCGGCACTGGAGCGCTTCAGATCGCCTACCGGTTTGGCGGCCTCTTTGGCTCTCTTTGAAGGCAAGTCTTGCTCTTTGACTTCTGGCTTTGCCGCGCCGAATTTCAGCCGCACGGGCTTTTCGCCCCACAGTTCTTCCAGATGGTAATACTGCCTAAAACTGGGCTGCATGATGTGCACCACGGCCTGGCCGCAATCCACAATGATCCACTCGCCATTGGCCTCGCCTTCAAGCCGTGGCTTGCCAAAGCCGGCTTCGCGCACGGCATCGCGCACACTGGCCGCCAGCGCCTTGGTCTGGCGGTTGGATGTGCCCGAGGCCACGATCACCCTTTCAAAAAGGGCAGACAGATGTTCGGTATCGAACACCTGAATGTCCTGCGCCTTGACGTCCTCCAGACCATCGACGATGGCGCGCTGTAGTTTTTGAATGTCTTTTTTTACAAGGGTTTGGGTAGTCATCAAGCGGTCTGAAAAAGGTGATGGTGAACAATATAACGCGCAACGGGCTCACAAACCAGAGAATCAATGCTCTGGCGGGCGGCAACGCGCGCGCGGATGTCGGAGGCGCTGACAGGGCTCAAGGGCATTTGCAGCCGCATAAAACGGGCACCTGGCGGGCAATCTGAAAGGCATTCTGATGCCGATTTTACTGCATTTGCCTGATTTAGGGGGTCAAATGTGCCTTCAGCCCCCGTCTGGTCTGAACGATCAGCTACACATATTGTAGCAAATTGCAAAATCTCGTG
>JAYVNK010000041.1:0-7273 GCA_043758475.1 Comamonadaceae bacterium
CGACCGTCCAGCGCCATGTCGCCCCGCAATTGGCCATCTGCAGTGCGCGCGTCCATGTCCCGCAGGGTAAGCACGCCACCCGTCAGTTGCAGGTGTGCGTGCAGCGGGCGCAGCGGCTCCAGAAGACTTGTATTCAAGTCCACATCGGCAATGTCGATCAACACGTTGGCGTCCATCACACGCAGCACTTTCAGGTCAAAAGGACGAACGGGCAAAACTTTGCCTTTGCCTTTGGCTTTTGCCTTTGAATTGACTTCAGGAGCGGTCTTGGGAGCCACGCCAACCGCCGGCCCCAAATCAGCCAGCAACAACCGCGCGCCGCCCAATCGGCCCGACAGTTTGGGCACGGGCAAACCGGCCTCATACATAAAAGCACCGTTCAGCCGGCTGGACCCTACGGTCGCATCGTCCACAACAACGCGCCAGACATCGCCCTGCCTCACAACGCGGCCGCCGGTGCGAAAAGCCGCTGTGGTGGGCAGCGTCACGCCCAGCGGATCGCCTGCCGTAGCCAGGGACGGACCCTTCAGGCTGAATCGCCCCGTCAAACCGCCCAAGTGCAATGCGTCCAGGGCCGTGCCTTTGAAGGTAAATTCGGCGCGGCCGATTATTGCGTCCAGCGTCAGCGCCACAGGTGCGGCGGCCCGGTCAGCGCTGCCACCATCCGCCTCCCACGGAAGAGCGCCAGAGGATGTCAATGCAAACTTCAAAGGCAGGTCGCGGTAACGGCCCGTGGCGTTGACCTCAAACCGGTTTGAGCTGGCATCGGCAGAATCCGACCTGCCCTTTGAAGCGCCCTGCGAAACCCCGTTCGCAAGCGACAGCTTGGCGGTGATGTTTGCACCCAGTGGCACATCGACGTAGCGCAACACACCGGATGCGACCTGCAGAGCGCCAAAAAACGGCACTGCCGCACCCGATGGCGAAGAGCCGAACTGCCAGGACGCCGCACCGTCGGCACGCCGTTCCAGATAGCCGTCAAGGCTGCTGGCCTGTAGTTTGTGGATTCGCAGACGTTGGCCTCTGTAAGCGCGCCACAAATCAACATAGCGCATTTCCAGCAGCACATCGTTGGCAAACAGCATGTGCGGCGACTGGCTCCAGGCTGGCGCCCCAAGCTCAAGCTGCGGCGCTTTCAGGCGCAGGCCACCCACAAAACGCATGGAAAAATCATGTGCAGCGATTTGCACGCGCCGCCCAAGCTTGTCAGCCAGCAAATTTTGCAGCGGCGTGGCCAGGAACGGCCAGCCCATCCACTCGCCCAGGGCTACCGCCACCAAAATTGCCAGCACAGCAGCGGCTGCCCCCATCTGCCAGCGCCGCCATGGGTGCCACCTGTCCGCCCATGGCGCGTACGGGACCATCCGGTCAGCCGTCCTGCGGTTTTTGCGTCAAGCCCGTCAACGTGCCGTGGTCGCCCAACCCCACCGGCTTGCCAGCCACGACCGACGCGGCCATGGCGGCCAAACGCACCATCTTGCTGTGCGGCGCATCCCAATACTCTGCGCTGTCGGGCACAAACTTCAGCAATGCCAGGTTGGCAGAATCAGGCCCCTCGGGAAACCACGGTTTCATGAACGGCGACCATAGCTGCTTGATGTGCGCGGGGTCGGTCTCCAACTCACCGTAGCCTGACAGCGAAACATAGCTGGCGCGTGCCGGGTCGGCAAAACTGAGGTTGACTTTGCGCAGATGCTCCACTTTGGATGAATTGATGTCGGTGAAAAACCAGAGCGCCCCATTGACGTCCATCTCCAGCGGTGACATAGGGCGGCTGACCAGCGAGCCTTCAGCGTCCGGGTTGGTGAACATGCCGACGGGAATGTCTTCGATCAGTTTGCCAAGCTGGGTCAGTGCGGCAGTGCTTTGGGCGTGAGTTTTCACGGGTGATCCTTTCTAGCGAACGAACAGGGCAATCAAGATGATGATGGGAATGGGAATGCCCAGAAATAAAAGCAGCAGTGAGCGCATGGCGGTCTCCTGAAAATGAGGGGTTGAAAAGCCGGGAATGAACACGTGGCGCAGCGCAAGGCGTGGCGCTGCAATCAGGCGTCACGCATGCGCCCTCCCCAAGTAGCGCTGAGGCTGGCCACAAAAGCGCCCGCCAGCAGGGAGATAAACAGCCACAGCGCGCCGTAGGCCGATGCCTTGCGGGCGCTGTCAGCGGCATCTTTGGCCGAGGCTTGCGCCTCATTCAAGCTGGCCTGCATGCGGGCATAGGTGTCAGTTACGCGCTTTTCTGCGTCTGACTGTGACATACCGGTGCGCTGCCCGACCAACTGGCCGACGTACCGTGCATCTGCGGCAGGCAGCGCACCAGTGCGAATCGTATTCATCAGGATGCGCGTGACCTCAACGGATGAAGGCGCCGGCGCGTTGGCATCAGATGGCAACGCGGCAGCGGCACCCGAATCCTTGCGGAAAAGGAAATCCACAAAATACGCCATGGGGCCACTGGCACCGTCGGACAAGTTATGCGCGCGCCCAAGCTCGGCGGCAGTTGCTGCATAGGGGATGCTCATGGCGTTTTCCAGAAGTTGTACCTCCCAATCATCTCCGCCACAGGCTGGGCAAGCTGTCAGACACCGGTTTTAAATGCTGTAGGAAAAAGGCGGGCCGTCAATGGTTCATGACGGCTTGCAAATTTGATTCAATGCGCAATGAAGCGTTCTGCGCGCGCCGCATGCAGCAGCTCAGGCAGGTGCGCCAGCAAGGCATCCACCGGCGTGCGGTCGGACAGCCAGGGATTGGGGCGGGCAAACCAGCAGCCGATTTCCCATGGGTCATAGACCGTGTTGAGTTCCTCCAGAACAGGGCGCAACTGGGAGTGCGGCGTCATGTCGAGCCGGTTGAACTGGAACCAGGGCAGCCAGGCGTTGTCTTGCCATTCAAAACAGATCACCCCACGCTGCATGATCCAGCCATTGAGCACGGCAACGTCAGGCCCGCCGACATCGGTGGAGCGCGCAATCACTTCGTGAAGTTCACGCGCCCGGCACAGGCCACCACTCTTGCGGTAGGCATCCAGCATCGCCACAAACTGAATATCCGAACTGTCATGTGCCGCGCATTGGCAGCCGCGCGGCACGGCGGCAATGGGCAACGCAGACTCGGCCCGAAAAACAGGCTGCTGCGATGGGGGCTGTAACAGGGACATCGGCAGGTGTTGCATGAAGACTCCAAACTGAATTGAATTACTGCGCAAGCTCCACACGGTACCGGCTCACCGCGAGGACGGTCTGTGCGCTAGCCAACACACGGGTAAAAACAAATTCGGCAGCCCATCACGCTGTGCGGCAATGAAATTCCATGACAAAAGTAATTGAGATCCCCAAGGGCCAGGCTCCCCCGCCACTGGAGCGCACAGAATTCGGTGCCCGGCTTCGCGCAGTGCAGCCGAGCTTGCCTCAGCCCCGCCCGAAATGACGTTGGCCCTCCTATGTTCGCTAGCGCACAGTCAAGCGACCCAGTCATCACCCATGATCCAGACTCACCCTGATTTTTTAACCCACTGGAGATATCCATGACCCCCTATCGAACCTTGACATCCAGCGTCTTGCTGGCCAGCCTGTTGGCCCTGAGTGCCTGTAACACGTCTCCCATGGCCTCCAGCGTCAGCACGTTGACGGCGCGCTTGTCCGGTGCCAACGAAGTGCCTGCGGCCAGCAGCAATGGCAGCGGCACCCTCTCTGCCAACCTGGACAAAAAGACCAGCGTGCTGACCTGGACGGTTACCTATTCCGGCCTGAGCGGTCCGGCCACCGCCGGGCACTTCCATGGCCCGGCGCAGATGGGACAAAACGCCGGTGTGGCACTGCCATTCACCGGCAGCCTGGAAAGCCCGATCCGGGGCACGGCAACCCTGACACCCGCCCAGATGGATGCCGTGATGAATGGCAATTGGTACGTCAACTTGCACACCGCCGCCAACCCGGGTGGAGAAATTCGCGGCCAGGTGGCGCTCTACCCTTGATCTGCCCCTGATCTGCCCTTGAGACGGTCCGGCTGAGAAAAGCTGAAAACTTTTGCAGCGTTAGAACGTGTAGCCAACGCGGAAGACGATATCTGTCGTATTCAGCTTGAGGTTGCCGCTGGTCGTGGTGCCGGTTCCCCGCCCGACACCATTGAAATTTGTCTTTCAAAGGGGCACTTGGGACTGGAAAATGGCTGCATATTCGAGGTCGGAGCCGGAGCTATGGCGCAGATATCGCCTTGTCCACAATGGCTTGCGCCTCGTCCACAATGCGCTGCAAATGCCTGAAACCCTGAAAGCTTTCGGCATAAATTTTGTAGATGTCCTCGGTGCCCGAAGGCCGCGCGGCAAACCAGCCAGTGGCGGTGATGACCTTGATGCCGCCCAGTGGAACGCCGTTGCCGGGTGCGGTGTTCAGGATGGACTCAATCTTCTCCCCAGCCAACAGCGGCGCTGTAATCTGCGATGGCGACAGCGCCGCCAACCGCTGCTTTTGCTGCGCCGTGGCCGCCGCCTCAACCCTGTCTGCGACCGGGCTGCCAAACTCATGCGTCAGGTCAACATACAGGGCACCGGGATCCTGCCCCCGGCGCGCTGTGATCTCGGCTGACAGCAGCGCTGCGGCAATGCCATCCTTGTCGGTAGTCCAGACCGAGCCGCCCCGCCGCAAAAAGCTGGCCCCAGCGCTTTCTTCTCCTGCAAAACCCAGCGCTCCATCATGCAGCCCCTGGGCGAACCATTTGAACCCGGCCGGCACTTCAAACAGATTGCGTTCCAGTCTGGCCGCGAGGTGGTCGATCAACTGGGTGCTGACCACGGTCTTGCCAATGGCAGCCTGAGCGCCCCACTGCGGACGGTTTTGAAACAGGTAGTCAATGGCCACCGACAAATAGTGGTTGGGTGCCAGTAAACCGGCGTTGGGTGTAACGATGCCATGGCGGTCATGGTCTGTGTCGCAGGCGAAGGCAATGTCAAAGCGTTCGGCCACGTTGATGAGGCGCTGCATGGCGTATTTTGAAGAGGGGTCCATGCGGATCTTGCCGTCCCAGTCGAGCAGCATGAATCCAAAACTCGGGTCCACCACGTCGCTCAGCACGGCCATATCGAGCTGGTACCGCCCTGCAATGGCGGCCCAGTAGTGCACGCCTGCGCCGCCCATCGGGTCCACGCCTATCTTGACCCTTGCATTGCGGATGGCATCCATGTCGATCACGCTGTGCAGGTCGCCCACATAGGCGTCCATGAAATCATGGCGGTGCGTGGTTGCGGCCAGCAACGCCCTAGCGTGCGGCATCCGCTTGACACCCGCCAAACCGGCCATCAGCAGCCGGTTGGCTTCGGCTTCAATCCATCGGGTCACGTCCTGCCCGGCCGCACCGCCATGCGGCGGGTTGTATTTCAAACCCCCATCGCGCGGTGGGTTGTGCGATGGCGTCATGATAATGCCGTCGGCCAGGCCCGATGACCCATCCGCGCGGCCCCGGTTGTGGCCCAGAATTGCGTGCGACACGGCAGGCGTGGGCGTGTACGCGCCAGGCAGATCCAGCATCACCGCAACGCCGTTGGCGGCCAGCACCTCCAGCGCGCTGGCACAGGCCGGGCCTGAAAGCGCGTGGGTGTCGATTCCCATGAACAGTGGCCCGCCGATGCCTTGGGTCCTGCGGTAGTCACAGATGGCCTGGGTGATCGCCAGCACGTGCCATTCATTGAACGAGCGGTCAAACGCCGAACCCCGGTGCCCAGAGGTGCCGAACGCCACGCGCTGCTGCGCAACCGCTGGATCAGGTTGATCTTTCCAATAGGCGGCTACCAGTTTGCGCACATCAACGAGCACAGCAAGCGGTGCCATTTGCCCTGCAAGCGGGCTGATGCGGCTGGGCTTGGCCTGGCTTTCGGGCGCCTGTTGCGGGTCCGTGACGGCGTCAGCGCCCGTCACCGCATCGGTCCGCAGAAACATATCGGTACTGGTGTTCATGCTGTCTTGTGTGACGTCAAATGTCATCACCCCATATTGCTGCACGCCTGCTTGCGCGTCTGTGCGTTACCGCACGGAGTCAACGCGGGCAGTTTCAGAAGTAAAAAATGGCGTTTCCCCTTGTATAGATTGCATAGTTAGATATTATTTATGTAGCAATTAGCCTGTCGAACCCCGCTCCAAAGCCCGGCGGCGATGAACCAAGGCACGCTCGCGCGTCAAGTCAACAAAAACCTGCGGCTGTGTGCGCTACCCAACAGACGGGCACCGTTGGTAGGACTAATGTCGGGGCTCGCGGTCGTGGCAGAGCAAAGTCTGGCATCGGCTAAAACATCATTTTCACCAAAGGGGTAATCCCATGAAATCGACCAAACACATAGCCACCAGTGCATCACTCGCAGCCGTGCTGCTGGGTCTGGGCGGCTGTGCCGGCATGACGGCTCAGGAAAAAGGCACGGCCATTGGCGCCGGTGCAGGCGCCATCGGTGGCGCTGTGCTGGGCGGCGGCACACTGGGCACGTTGGGCGGTGCAGCCGTGGGCGGCGTCATCGGCCATGAAGTGACCAAGCCAAAACAGTAGCCTGCGCTGTGGGCACCGGGCCCGGCTTGGCCCCAAGCCTGCGTATCATTCTCTTTTGTATAGCAAACTATTTAGACGATACAAGGGCATGGCGCTGATTTTGTCGTAAATGCCGGTTAAAACGGACCTGCAATGTGCGGTTACCATTCAGCCCATGTCCCGCCGCTCGATTTTCCTTCTTGCCACGCTAGCGGCCTTCATTGCTGCAGGGATTGGCTGGTGGTTTACACGCGCCCCTGAGGTAGCGAGTGCCCGTGCCGTCACTAGCCCACTCGTGCGGACCTTGCAGTTCTCTGGCCGGGTTGCCACCCTGTCGCGCGTCGACGCAGGCAGCACGCTCACGGGGCGCGTGGTGGAAGTGCGCGTATCAGAGGGCGCCCAGGTCAAAAAAGGCGATGTGCTGGTGCGGCTGGAGAATGACGAGTTGCGTGCGGCACTGGATCAGGCGCAGGCCAACGAGCAACAAGCGGCCGCACGTCTGGCTGGGCTGCGCAGCACGGGGCGCAGCAGCGCCCAGGCCGGCGTGGCGCAAGCCGATTCTGTGCTGTTGGCCGCCAAGGCTGACTTGCAGCGCACGCAGGAATTGGTGGCCAAAGGTTTCCTGAGTGAAGCCAAACTTGACGAAGCCCGCCGTGGCACAGATGTCGCCCAGGCGCAGTTGACGAGCGCACGCGCGCAAAGTGCCGCCAACGCCGACCGGGGCACAGACGTCGCGCAGGCGCAGGCGCAGCTTTCCCTGGCCAAT
>JAYVNK010000042.1:0-7249 GCA_043758475.1 Comamonadaceae bacterium
CTGTGAGCTGTTTGCGTGGCGCGCAACGGCTGAGGGGCGGCTGGCGGAAATCATCGTGTTGGACCAGTTCTCGCGCAACGTTTTTCGCGACACACCGCGCGTGTTTGCGCAGGACGCGCTGGCCCTGGTGCTGGCGCAAGAGCTGGTGGCCGGTGGACACGACCATCGCTTCAGCCCCACGCAGCGCGCCTTTGCCTACATGCCCTATATGCACCGCGAGTCGCTGCCCATCCACGTGCAGGCGGTGCAACTCTTCTCCCAGCCCGGGCTGGAGAACAACCTGAACTTTGAGCTGCGCCACAAAGTCATCATCGAACGCTTTAGCCGCTACCCGCACCGCAACGCGATTCTGGGCCGCGCTTCCAGCGCGGAAGAGCTGGCGTTTCTGAGCGAGCCGGGGTCTTCATTCTAACCGTTCAAGCAGGAATTGCTATTTTATTAATAGCTTATTGCGCATATCCCACAAGGGCTAGAGGCTTATTTGGAACTTAATTTCGGTCAAATTAGGCTTAAACTGGCCGCTCAAGCCACTCTTTTCATCCGGATCTGCATGTTCATTAGGTTGACTCCGTCGCGGCGCACCGATGCCAAGGCAGCCCATCCGTCATCCCGTGCCGCTGCATCAATTGCGGCAATCACCATGCGCTGCAGTTTTCGCACATCAGCAACAGCCACCATCACCACCTCTGCCTTTTCGGTATCCTTTCCAGCCAGCGTCTCGGTCTGCAATATCTCCGTGTAAATGAACTTGTCGCACGCCGCCACAAAGGGTTCGGGCGTTTTGCGTTCGCCAAAACCATAGACCACCTTGCCGTCTTCGCGGATACGCGTGGCCAGGCGGGTGAAGTCGCTGTCGCTGGAGACCAGGCAAAAGCCGTCCACGCTGCCGTCGTGCAGCACCTCTTTCCAGCCCTTGAGGTTGGTTGTAGTCCAGTCGCCATAGGCGCGCTTGATGGTGGCCACGCAGCGGTAAATGGCCCACCCACCGGGCAGTTGTCTGACAGACTTCAGCGCGCCCCAGGCGTGCAATGGTTTTTTTGGAGCCCGCCATGACCCAGCACGCCACCATTACCGACCACGTGACCTACCGGCCCGGCGACGGTGCGCCGCTGGTCATCCCGCTGGGCCCAGTCGACGTTGACTTGACTACAGACAGTGCCACCCTGATCTGGTCTGAAGAGAACGGCGCAGCTGGGCTTGCGGCCATTCCGCTGACGCAGTTCAACGAGTATGTTCGCCAGAAAAGGATTACCCTGAGTGAGTAGCCCACTGTGCTTTTCAGACAACTAGCTGATACCGTGTTCCGCGCCCCTGCCCCGTTTTGAGCACCAGCCCCAGCTCTGCCAACTGCGTGAGTTCGCGGTAGGCGGTGGCGCGGGATGTGCCGGTGAGGTTGACGTATTTTTCAGTGCTCATGCCACCCGTGAAGCCACCGGGCTGTGCATCGAACAGCCGGGCCATGGCCTTGCGCTGCGTTGACGTAAGGCCGGGGTGTACGCCATTCACCTGCGCCCAGTAGCGGTTTTTTGAAAGGGCGGTTTGCATCTGGCTCATTGCCGCGTGGCAGGCTGCTTCTATCCTGCCGGTGAACCATAGTACCCAGGGCGTCACATCCATACTGGCCTGCCCGGTGGCGGCCTGCAACTGGGCGTAGTAGCCCGTGCGGTCTTGCCACAACTGCGCTGACAGGCTAAACAGGCGCTGACTGCTTTGCATGTCTTGCGCCAGGGCCAGCTCAACCAGCGCGCGGCCAATGCGGCCATTGCCGTCTTCAAATGGGTGAATGGCTTCAAACCACAGGTGGGCGATGGCCACCCGTGTGAGCCCTTCCAGGCCGTCCACGCCACCTTTGGCGGATTTGCCCCGGTTGAACCATTTGAGGAACTCCGCCATATGCGTAGGCACGTCTTTGGAGTCTGGGGCCTGGTAGTGCACGATGTCTGGTTTGCCAAGGCGCGGGGTGACAATCTGCATGGGCTCGGTATGGGTGCGATAGGTGCCTACTGCAATGCGGGTCACGCCGCTGCGCCCAGTGGGAAAAAGCGCAGCGTGCCACCCAAAAAGATCTTCATGCTCAAGCGGACGCTGCCAGTGCAACACGGCGGCATGCAGTACATCCAGCGTCGCCTCGGTTCGGGCGTCGCGTGGCGTGCCAGAGGCATCCGGCAAACCCAGGCGCCTGGCTGCAGAAGCTCGCACAGAATTGATTTGAAGCAACTCACCCTCAATTCGCGCGGTGGCTATTGCCTCTTGCGCCCACCCCTCAAGTTGGAGTTCACCCAGATCGACGAGGTGCAAACTGCTGGCCATGCCCAGCATGCGGCCTTGGGCCAGGCGCGCTTGCGCCAATACAACTGTCAGCGCCTGCGCGTCGTGTTGAAAACCTGGCCAGTCGGGGGATTGCCAAAGATATTTGATGCGCATTTTGACATTTTACGCTTCTAACATGAAGCGTAAATAGCTAATCTGCGCCTCAATGCTGTACGATGCTAGGCCCCTGGTGTGCAGTCGATTTTTCGGAAGCGCCTACTTCGCCACCCGCACCGGCAACTTGCGCGTCTCGCCCACAGCCAGTACAAAGAAATCTTCCGGCTTAAGGCTCGCAGCCTCCCGCGCGGCAGCCAGATCACGTGGCGGCTGGTCCAGCGGCTCGTCGGTCAGGTTGAAGGTGCCCCAGTGCACGCCTATGCGGCGCTTGGCACCCACGTCGCGGTGCACCTGCACCGACTCGGCCGGGTTGAGGTGCTGCTCTTTCATGAACCAGCGCGGCTCGTACGCACCGATGGCAATCAACGCCAGATCGAAGCCGCCACCGCCGCCGCTTGTCTCGGGTGCTTGGCGATCTGCAAAGCGGGCGCGGGTGTCGGCAAAATCGCGGCTGTCGCCCAGTCCGCGGGCAGACCCGTGCTGCACGGGGGTCAGCACAAATTCCACCTTGCCAACCATGGCGCTTTGCCACCAATCCAGCTCGCGCACGTTCGTGATACCGATGCCTTCCATCCACGCTTTCCGCCCCAGCGGCACGATGAACAGTGGCGGGCCACCGGCTTGCTGTGACAGCGCGAAGACTGAATTGCGGTCCAGATGGTCGTAATGGTTATGGGAGATCACCACCACGTCAATGCGCGGCAAATCGGCAAGGGCCACGCCCGGTGGCTGCACACGCTTTGGCCCGGCAAATTGCACGGCGAAGGCGCGGTCCGAAAAGATCGGGGCGGTCAGCACATTCAGGCCACTGGCCTGCACCAGGGCGGATGCATGGCCAATCCAGGTGACGGCCGGCACCATCGCCACGCTCGCGCGGGCATTGGCATGGATGAAGGCCAAGTCTGGTTTGACAGTGGGCGTAGGCGTTTTCGGGTCCGGCGGCAGGTTGTTTTTGATGCGGTCGGCCTGCCAGCGCAGCAACTGCGAAAACGGTTTGTCAACGTTGCCGCTGTAATTGTTTTGATAGCCTTGCGCCGTGTGGTGCGGCTTGGCGGGGTCGGGGGCCTTGGCGACGCCACTGTAGCCCGCCAGCGGGAAAATCAGGGTGAGGCCGACGACACATAACTGAAAACCGATGGCATGCAGGGGCTTGCGCATTCAAACAGCTCCGCAGGGGTGGGGTGGAAACATGCGATGCTAGGGGCAACTGGATTACCCGCGCTCCCCTGCGCAAAAGCCCGGGGAATCAATCAGTCCAGCTTGATGCCCAAATCCACCGCCTGCTTGACCCACACAGGCACGTCGCGCTCCCAGTCGGCCCGCGTGTCAGCCAGGTTTTTGGGCTTGTTGGGAATGCCAAAGCTCTCGCGCAGCTTGGCAGAGCGCTCGGAGTTGGCGCCATCCACCACCACGCCCGACAGCAGCTTGAGCACGGCCTGCGGCGTACCCGCAGGGGCCATCAGCGGCAGGCCGCCTTCCAGCGCAGCCAGCCGCCCGGCAACGCCCTGCTCCACCAGCGTGGGCACGTCTGGCAACTTGGGCGAGCGATAGGTGCCGGTCACGCCAATCGCGCGCACGCCTCGCCCTGCCACCGTGGCAAACGCCTGGTAGCTGCCAATGGCGATTTGGGTCTGGCCAGACGCCACATCGATCCACATGGGCGACTCGCCCCGGTAGTGCACCGAAAGGATTTTTGTGCCCTCGTCTCGATTGGTCTGGTCTGCCACCATGTGCGGATAAGAGCCCGGCGCGTAGGTGCCCATCGACGTGGTGTTGGTCTTGGCGAATTCAATGAACTCGCGCATGGTGCGGGCGGGCACTTTTTCAGACACGGCCACCACCAGCGGGCCGGACGGGAAGTTGGCAATGGGCGTCAAGTCTTTGTCCAGGTTGTAGGGCAGCTTGCTGTAGAGCACGCGGTTTTGCCAGACCGTGCCCGATGTTGTCATGAGCAGCGTGTAGCCGTCGGCCGACGCTTTGGCCACGGCATCAATGGCAATGATGGCACCCCCACCGGGCTTGTTGTCCACCACGGCGGCCACGCCAAACTTGGCCGTCAGCTGCTCGGCGTACAGGCGCGCGTAAGCGTCGGTCAGCCCACCGGGGGGAAATGCCACGACGATGCGGATCGTCTTGCTGGGCCACTTTTCAGTTTTATCAGTTTTGCCCGTTTGCGCCATGGCGGCGGGCACATAAGCACTGGCACCCAAAATAGCAGTGGTGGACAGGAACAGGCGGCGGGATGGGCGACTCGAATTGGTCATGGGAGCAGACCTTTATTTGACAGTACCGTTTCAGTTTAAAAGCTGTCACTGCCTGAAAAAAGGGGGGAAACCCCCGCGTCAGCAGGGACGGTTACCGGGAAACGGCTACTATCGATAGCTGACTGTGGGTCATTCCGATCCACCTCAATTTTCAGGAAAAAATATGACCATCTCCATGTACCAGGCCAGCGTGCCGCGCTTCGTCAACATCCTTGGCAACCTGTCCAACATTCTGGACAAGGCACAAGCCCACATTGACGCCAAAAAAATTGCCGACGCGTCGCTCACCGCCTACCGCCTGTTCCCCGACATGCTGCCCATGACCACGCAGGTACAAATTGCCTGCGATGCCGCCAAGGGCGTTGTGGCACGCCTGGCGGGCGTCGCCATTCCGGCATTTGAAGACAACGAGACAACCCTGGCCGACCTAAAGTCACGCGTCGCCAAAACCATCGCCTTCATCCAGACCATCACACCTGCGCAGATTGACGGCACGGAAGACAAAGACATTGTCATCAAGCGCGGCGAGAAGGAAACCCATTACAAGGGCATGCAGTTTCTGCTGGGCCACGCCATTCCCAATTTCTACTTCCACGTATCGACGACCTACAACATCCTGCGGCACAACGGGGTTGAGATTGGCAAGCGCGATTTTCTCGGGAACCCTTGAAGCTGCCTGGCTGAGTCGGGCTCGCGCGACGTGGCCTCTCACCACCTTCCCGGCGCAGTTCACATGGTCGGGCGGCGGTCAGCGCTGCTTGGCGCAGCCAGCTTGCTCGCGCTGCCCGAATGCGCTTTTGCAGCGCCGCGCAAGCAGGCGGCGGCCACGGTATGGCCTCGGGCCTTGCAGGTGCCCGGCGGCATCGCGCGGCTGGCACTTGGCCCTGCGGTTGAGCGGCCCACCGCTTTTCTGGACGATGTCGGCGAGGTGCGCTTGCTGGTGCTGGGCAATGCGTCGGCATGGACGGCGCTGGTCGGTATTCCACTGGCTGCCACGCCCGGCCCGGCGCATATTTCACTGCAGCTGCGGGGCGGCGGCCCACGGCAGGTTGACTACACCATCACGGCCAAACGCTATCTGGAGCAACGCCTGACGGTGGCACCCGGCACGGTGGATCTGTCACCCGAAAACCAGGCGCGCTATGAGCGCGAGCGGGTGTACCTGGCTGCGGTGATGGCGACATACACCGAGCCCGCACCCAAGGCGTCAAACGCCAACTCATCCTCCCTGCAAATGCAGGTGCCCGTGCCGGGTCGCCGCTCCAGCTCGTTTGGGCTGCGGCGCGTCTTCAACGGCCAGGCTCGCAATCCGCACAGCGGCATGGACATTGCCGGCGCCACCGGTACGCCAGTGCATGCGCCGCTGCCGGGCAGCGTCATCGACACCGGCGACTATTTTTTCAACGGCAATACCGTCTGGCTGGACCATGGCAGCGGACTCATCAGCATGATGTGTCACCTGAGCGCGATTGACGTCAAAACGGGCGACGTGCTTAATACCGGCGAGCGCCTGGGTGCTGTCGGCGCCACCGGCCGCGTCACCGGCCCGCACCTGCACTGGGGCGTGATGCTGAACCGCACCATGGTGGACCCGGCGCTTTTTCTGGAAACCTGAACAAACAACGGATGCAAACCATGCCCGAGAATCTGTTCCCCGGGGTATTCGTTGAAGAACTGGGGACGGGCGTCGCGCCCATTGAGGGCGTGCCAACCGGCACATTTGCCTTCGTTGGCCCAACCCGCAAGGGACGGGTGGGAGTGGCGCCCAAGCTGCTGACCAGTTTTGCCGAATTCACACGAAGATTCGGCGGTGTGGATGACCTCAAGTTTTCGGGCGATGCGAAGGGAGTACGCCGACGCAACTACATGGCGCATTCGGTGCAGGCGTTTTTCAACAACGGCGGCAGCCGGCTTTATGTGGTGCGCGTGGTCTGCGGCATGCGACGGGGCACTGCCAACGTGGTGCCAGGGGCTACTGATTACGCCAGCGAATACGCCGCAGCCTTCGCCCGACTCGAGGGACTTGCGGATGTATCCGTCGTCGCAGCACCAGGTTACTCAGCCTGGGCAAACTTGGGCGACGGCGCTGTCTATCGCGCAATTGAGGCTGCGCTTCTGAACCATGTTGAAGACCCATTGCGCTACCGCATGGCGGTGCTGGATGCCCCACCCGGCGCGTCGCCGCAGCAGATGCGGGAACTGCGCGCCTTGGTCGACTCATCACGCGCAGCGTTGTACTACCCGTGGGTGATGGTCGCCAACCCGCAGTTTGTGGCCGGGAATCCCGCGGCCACAGCACAACCGGCAGAGATTGCTTTGCCCCCCTCGGGCTTCGTCTGCGGCATCTATGCGCGCAATGATGCCGAGCGCGGCGTACACCATGCCCCCGCAAACATGCAGGTGCGCGGCGCGCTGCGTTTTGAGCGGGACGTCACCAGCCAGGAGCGGGACGTGCTGAACCCGATCGGCGTGAACTGCCTGCGCTCTTTTCCCGGCAAAGGGCTTCTTGTGTGGGGTGCGCGCACCGTCTCATACGACCCCGAGTGCAAATACGTCAA
>JAYVNK010000043.1:0-7183 GCA_043758475.1 Comamonadaceae bacterium
CGTGCACCGGCCACCAAGGGTGCCGTGAAGCTCAATGCGGCCAGCTTCTGTCGCCAAAGTTCCCGCCCGTTATCCAGCACCACCAACTCGTTGCTTTGAGTGACAACAGCAGCGTATCGCCCGTCACTGCCAGCCCCAGCCGCCAACGGCGCACCCAGAGCCGCGCGCCATATGTCGCCCCCGGTCCGCGCGTCAATCGCGGCGACGCTGCCATCCGCACCAGCAACCGTGATGGCATTGCCCGTCACCTTGACATCCATGGGAAAGCTGACCTCCCCAATTTTTGCGGTCCAGGCCAGTCGAACACCAATCAATGCTGCATTGGGGCCGAGCTCGGCAGGTTTGGGTTGCTCGACGCCACTGGCACAGCCGGACAAATACGTCGCCATGCCGAGTAGACACGCGACCATGCGTGTGCCCCGTGTGGAGAAAGACTTAAAGTTCACTTTTTGCCTTCCGTTGCAGCCACGCTGGCGTCTGGCCGTGGGTTCACGCCCAGCGCATTGAGTTTGACCTCAACCAGTCGACGGTATTCAGCCCGGTCATCCAATGTTTTATAGGCTTTTTCATATTCCGCCCTGGCCTCGGCTTTCTTGCCCTGCAAGTTGAATATGTCACCCTTGCGGTCCGCCACCAGCGCGGCAAACTCGGGAGGGAAGACGCCGTTCAGTTGCTTGAAAGCCTCGTCAAGTGCTTTTGTCTCTATGAACACAGCGGCCAGGCGCAGCCGTGCGATGGCCTGATAGCCTTCGTCGGAAGATTTTTCTGCCACCCAGCTCAGCGACGCCCTGGCGTGGTCAATTTTGCCTGCTTCAAAGTAGACCTTTGCCGACATCAGGGCGGCCTGCTGGGCATAAGTGGTACCGGGGAACTTGTCTTTCATGTCGGCAATGACGCGGTCAAGTTTGGCCACGTCGCCCGCCTTTGCCACACGCTGCACCTCGTCATAGAGGGCAGATGCCTGGGACGCCTGGCTTTGCTGCCAGCGCTGATACAGGTTCCAACCCGCAAAAACACCCAGTACCACAATCAGTGCCCAAGTTATCAGGTTGCCGTATTGTTTCCAGAAATGCTTGAGCTGGTCGAGTTGCTCTTGTTCTTCAAGGTCTAGATTATTTGCCATGGATACGGTCGGTTAAGGGCGCAATTGTAGGGTGCCGGCCCACGTGCCGATGTCGTTCAACATGCGTTTTGTCTGGGTGCCGCCGCCATCGGACGGCGACTCTGCATGACGGGCTGGGCCGGCATCCTGCGCAGGAAGCGGGACTCTCAGGGACTTGACGGCGACAGCGTCCAGCGCAAGCTCGTCAGCACCAAAGATCAGTGCGTAGCGGGCACCACTGGCGTCCGCTTTTTTGAGTTGCGACTTCATGCTGCCCATGCCTTCCGTAGCACCCGCATGCATCTGCACGCAGACGCCCGCCGCACGCAGGGCTTGCAGTGCCTGCATGGCGCGTGGCAAGGCCGCCGCATCGGGGATGACCGCATAGGCATCTGGCACAGGCGCAACCAGCCCGCCAGCCTGCTCCTTGATCAACTCAAGCACTCGCTCCAAGCCCATGCCCCAGCCCACTGCGGGTGTCGGTTTGCCGCCCAGCAATTCAAACAGGCCATCGTAGCGGCCCCCGCCACACAGCGTGCCCTGGGCACCCAGTTCACAGGTCACAAACTCAAACACGGTGTGGCTGTAATAGTCCAGACCACGCACCAGCCGGGGATTGACGGTCCAGGCAACGCCGCAGGCCGAGAGTAATGTTTTTACGGTGTCAAAGTGTTTGAGCGACGCTTCCCCAAGATAGCTCAACAACTGCGGCGCCGCCTGAACCAGCGGCTGCATGGCCGGGTTTTTGGTGTCCAGTATGCGCAAGGGGTTGGTCAGCAGACGGCGCTGGGCCTCGGCATCAAGTATTTCAAAATGCTGCTGGAAGAAGGTGATCAACGCCACGCGATGCGCCTGCCGCTCAGACGGCACACCGAGACTATTGAGCTCAACCCGCACGTGGCGCAGGCCCAAATCGGAAAACAGCTGATGCACCAGCAGCATCAATTCAGCATCGACCTCAGGCCCTGCAAAACCCAGGGCCTCGGCACCCAACTGGTAAAACTGCCGGTAGCGTCCACGCTGGGGACGCTCATGCCGGAACATCGGCCCCATGTAATAAAGCCGCTTGCCGCCGTCATAGGTCAGGTTGTGCTGGATCGCCGCGCGCACCACGCCGGGCGTATTTTCCGGGCGCAAGGTCAACTGCTCACCGTTGAGCCTGTCTTCAAAAGAGTACATCTCTTTCTCGACAATGTCGGTCGTTTCACCCGTGCCGCGCACGAACAGCGCGGTCGGCTCGACGATGGGGGTGCGGATATTGCGGTATGCGTAGCGGCCCATTAGCACCCGCACCTTGTCTTCAAGCCACTCCCACTGTGCCGAATCGGACGGAAGGATGTCATTCATGCCCTTGACGGCAGTCAACTTGTCAGTTTTGGCAGTCAACTTGTCAGTTTTGGCAGTCAATTTCTCGGCCTTTTCCGCACCCGACGTTTCCACTTTGGCTTGAACCACTTTTTCGTTCATTTGGAAAGATCAAGCCGTCTTGGCAGATGCAGACTGGCCGAAGCGGTTTTCAATGTAAGCCTCAACCAGTCTTTGAAAATCCTGCGCAATCGCATCGCCACGCAGCGTCATGCGTTTCTCGCCATCTATGAACACGGGTGCCGCAGGCGCCTCACCGGTGCCGGGCAGGCTGATGCCAATGTCTGCATGCTTGCTTTCGCCAGGACCATTCACGATGCAGCCCATCACTGCTACCTTGAGCTTCTCGACGCCCGGATATTTTTCCCGCCAGACCGGCATTTGCGCTCTCAGAAAATCATCAATCTGCTGGGTGAGCTCCTGGAATGTCGTGCTGGTGGTACGGCCGCAGCCGGGGCATGCCGTCACGCTGGGCACGAAGGTTCTCAACCCCAACGCCTGCAAAATCTCCAAGGCAATCACCACCTCTTGCGTGCGGGCTTCACCGGGCGCAGGGGTGAGTGATACCCGGATCGTGTCGCCGATGCCCTCTTGCAGCAGTATGGACAGTGCCGTCGCGGAGGCCACCGTGCCCTTGGTGCCCATGCCGGCTTCGGTCAGGCCCAAATGGAGCGGGTAATCGCACCGTTTTGAGAGTTCGCGGTACACGGAAATGAGGTCTTGCACGCCGCTGACTTTGCAGGACAGCATGATCTGGTTGCGATCCATGCCCATTTCTTCGGCGCGGCGGGCTGAATCAATGGCCGACGTGATCAGCGCCTCGTACATGACAGGTTTTGCATCCCAAGGCACGGCGCGGCGGCTGTTCTCATCCATCAGGCCGGCCAGCAGTTCCTGGTCAAGGCTGCCCCAGTTGACGCCGATTCGCACCGGCTTGTTCCAACGCAAGGCGGCTTCAATCATCTGGCCGAACTGCCTGTCATGCTTGTCTCCTTTGCCGACGTTGCCGGGGTTGATGCGGTACTTTGACAACGCTTCGGCGCAGGCCGGATAGTCGGTGAGCAGGCGATGCCCGTTGTAATGGAAGTCCCCGATCAAAGGGACGTCAATGCCCATGCGGTCAAGCTGCTCGCGCACGTAGGGTACAGCCTGCGCCGCCTCAGGCGTATTGACAGTAATGCGCACCAGTTCAGACCCGGCCAGCGCCAACTCCTTGACCTGAACGGCCGTGCCAATGGCGTCCGCTGTATCGGTGTTAGTCATGGACTGGACGCGAACCGGCGCGTCGCCGCCAACCGATACGACCCGTGCGCCCCAAACAACACGGGCTTGCCTTGATTTCCGGGTTTGGGTTGCGGCAGACTCAATGGGAAGACATGGATTCACTATCGCACCTCAAAACGCGCAACATTGTCTCTGGTCGCGGGAGCCAGATCCAGTGGCTTGCCTCGAACCTGCACCTCAACCGTATCAGCCCGGCCCACAGTGACATAAAGGGGCAGGTCGCCTGAAACGCCGATGACCTCCCCGGCAACCAAAGTCTTGCGCAATTGCACCACGCGCTTGGCGTTCAGCACTTCAACCCATGACGTCCCCACCGATTTGAGCATCACGGTGTCAGCACCGGCAGCCGGGGCAGGCTCAGCAACGAGGGCAGCCGCCTGGCGTGGTGGGGCGGTGTTGGCAGGCCCGTCGCTCGCGGGCGCAACTGGCGGATTGGACGGGTTTGTGCTCGCCAGAGCGGGTGTGGAAATCAGTGCCGCCTGTGGGCTGGCATCATCGGCAATTGCCGCCACAGGCGCTGTTGAAGGCGGCAGCACCCCCGTGCGTGCAACGTCACCCGGCAGCAGTGCGCGTTGTGCCGAAGGCAGCAGCACAAGCACCAGCGCCCCGATCACCAGCGCCAGCGCTGCAATCACGACAGGTTTCGAAAGCTGGTTCCAGACAGTGGCCCGCGTGCCCTGACCGGGAGTTCTGAAATGCGTGTTGATGGCATTTGCCTGCGACTGTAGACGCGGAAAAGCCGTCTGCGGCAGGCTTGCGAGAACCGGAGCCGGGTCGGTTTTCAACGTCCGGCAGACACTGGCTGCAAGCGCCCGAGCAAACACGGTGTCGGGAAGAAGGTCAATGCGGTCTGCTTCCAGCGCCTCCAGTTTCTTGACCGGCACTTTAAGCGACACCGCAAGCGCGGCAATGTGCAAGCCAGCAGCCTCGCGCGCCAGGCGCAGCAGCGTACCTGCCGAAACTTGCGGATTGTCTGCGCCTTGGTGACCGGGCGGGCCTGCCAACGAACCGGAGGTTTCACTCATCAAAGGCGCTCCGCTCAAAAAATGCGAGTTCGCGGGATTGCGCAAAGCGCTTTTTTAGCTGCCCCGCCAGTTGCTGCATGGCGTCACGGTTCTGCAATTTGCGCTCCACCTTGATGCCCAGCCACAGCGACTCGGAATTTGCCAATTCGCTGTTGTTCAGGCGGCGCACATAGAACTGCGCACGCGTCAGGTCGCCGCGCTGGTACAGCAGGCTGGCAAGGTTGTAGCCAGTGACCGGGTTGCCGGCGTCGAGTTCGTAAGAGCGCTGAAAGCTGAGTTCCGCCTCTGCGCCCTGCCCGGCCTTCATCTGGCAAAGTCCCTGCGCCATCCACGACTTGGCGCGCCCGCCGTACTGGGCAACGGCAAGGGCCGCCGACAAAGCCTTTTGGGACTCGGCAAAACGCCCCTGTTGGCAAAGCAACCAGCCGTAGTTGTGATGCGCATCAGCGTCGCCGGGATTGAGCACCAGGGCCCTGCGAAAACTGTCTTCTGCAAGGCGGGGATCATTCAGACGCATGTAGACCAACCCACGCAAGTTGTAGGCTTGCGCAAAATTCGGATCCGCTGCAATCGATTGCTTCAATTCATCCAGCGCGATTGTGGTCTGCCCCTGCTCGAAGTAGCCGACGGCCAGTTCCAGCCGAATGCGCGCCCGCCGCCTTGCCTCGGGCTCGTCCGACTCGGTGACAATGTCACCCCTGGCACCGCCCGGACCACTTTCTGAATTGGCGGCGCATCCGCCAAGGCCAGACAGGACCCAGAAACCAGTCAGCGCGAGCAAAATGCAAAACAGGCATCGCTTAAGGTTCGGCCATCCGCGTGGATTTGTTTCCATATTTCAATGCTCCTGGGGCTGTTGGGCAAACACCGTCACGGGCTTGATCATCACCGTTCGCGCCGTTCTCACCGTTTCGCGAAAGGCCATCCGCTCGCCCACACGGGTACGGTCTTTGACGTCGCCTGCGAGCTGTCCGCATGCCGCGTCAATATCTTCACCCCGTGTCTTGCGGACCGTGGTGACAATGCCCGCGTCACTCAAAATTTTGGCAAAGTCTGCCACATGGGCAACCGATGATCGCGTCAAGCCTGACGCAGGAAAAGGGTTGAACGGAATCAGGTTGAATTTGCCCCAAACTCCTCCCTTGGCATGCTGGCGGACCAGCGAAACCAGCTGCTGTGCGTGTTCAGGCTGGTCATTCACGCCGTCGAGCATGCAATATTCAAACGTGATGAAGTCACGCGGCGCATGCACCAGGTAGCGGTTGCAGGCGTCCATCAATTCCGCGATCGGGTATTTTTTATTCAGCGGCACCAGGTCATCGCGCAAAACGTCGTTGGACGCGTGCAATGACACGGCCAGCGCCACCGGGCAATCGAGGCCCAGACGGTCGATCATGGGTATCACACCCGACGTGGACACCGTCACGCGACGGCGCGACAGCCCATAACCATGGTCATCCAGCATCACCCGCAAAGCCGGGATCAGCGCGGCGTAATTCTGCAATGGCTCGCCCATCCCCATCATGACGACGTTGGAGATCACGCGGTCCTGCCGGTTCAGGTGTTTGCGCAAAAAATGCTCAGCAAACCATAGCTGCGCGACAATTTCACCAGTGGTCAGGTTGCGGCTGAAACCCTGGTGCCCGGTGGAGCAGAACCGGCAGCCGACCGCGCAGCCCGCCTGCGATGAGATGCATAGCGTGCCCCGGTCGTCTTCAGGAATGTAAACAGTCTCGATGGCGTTTCCGTTCCCAACATCAAACAGCCACTTGATGGTGCCGTCTTTCGACACCTGCTGCGCATTGACTTCAAGCGGGGTGACGCGCGCTGTCCGGGCAAGCTTTCCGCGCAAAGACTTCGCCAGGTCAGTCATGTCTTCGGGGTTTGAGATGCCTCTTTGGTGAATCCACCGAAACAGCTGCTGCGCCCGGAAGCGCTTCTCTCCCAGGCCTTCGCAAAAAACGGCCAACCCCTCCAGATCGAAATCGAGCAGATTGACCGTCATCGCAAAAAATGGCGTTACGGCATCAACGTGCGTACACGTTCATGCCAGGGAAGAAGAATGCGATTTCCACAGCCGCAGTTTCGGCGGCGTCCGAGCCGTGCACGGCATTGGCATCGATGCTGTCGGCAAAATCGGCGCGGATGGTGCCGGGCGCAGCCTTCTTGGGATCGGTGGCACCCATCAGGTCGCGGTTTTTCAATATGGCACCTTCGCCTTGCAGTGCCTGGATCATGACCGGGCCGGAAATCATGAAACCGACGAGGTCCTTGAAAAATGGGCGCTCTTTGTGAACGGCGTAAAAAGCCTCGGCCTCACCACGCGACAGATGCACCATTTTGGCGGCGATCACTTTGAGGCCTGCCGCCTCAAAGCGGGCGTAGATCTGGCCAATGACGTTTTTGG
>JAYVNK010000044.1:0-7127 GCA_043758475.1 Comamonadaceae bacterium
GCCCCATGTTCCGCAAAGGCCAGCGGCGCATAACGCCGCCCGCCGCCCCTAGAATCAGCCCACAACCTCAGGGAATCCATGAGTCAAGTTCTCATCAACGACTATCTCAGGCAACTGGACATCATTAAGAAGGCCAGTGGCAGCAGCCGCGAAACCATTGTCCGTGAAGCTTTCAAGGATTTGCTCAAGGCCTGGGGCAAGCAGCACGACCTGATCTTCCTGGCCGAATACCCGCTCACGACCGCCACCAAATCCAGCATTGCCGTCGATGGCGCACTCTTGCACGAACTTCGCATGCCGCTGGGCTATTGGGAGGCCAAGGACGCGAATGACAACCTTGACGACGAGGTGAGCAAGAAGTTCAAAAAGGGCTACCCGCAAGACAACATCATCTTCAGCGACGATGCCACCGCCGTGCTCTGGCAACACCGCAATGAGGTGTTGCGGTGCGACATGACAGACACGCAGGCGCTGTCCAAACTGCTCAAGCTGTTCTTCAGCTTCGAGCGCCCCGAAATCGCGGGTTTCCGCGCCGCCGTGGCGCAGTTCAAGACTGATCTGCCCGCCGTGCTGCTGGCGCTGCGCGAGATGATCGAGCGCGAACACGACAAGAACGCAAGTTTTCGTGCGGCAGAAGACAAGTTTCTCGTCCACGCGCAGGAGGCCATCAACCCCGCGCTCGGCGATGCCGATGTGCGCGAAATGCTGATCCAGCACATCTTGACCGAAGAAATCTTCGCCAAGGTTTTTGACGACAGTGATTTCCACCAGCACAACAACGTAGCGCGCGAGCTGTACGCGCTGGAGGGCGCTTTCTTTACCGGCGCGCTCAAGAAACAAACCCTCAAGGGGCTGGAAACTTATTACGCCGCCATTCGCGCCGCCGCCGCGCAAATTAGCAGCCATGGCGAAAAGCAGACATTTCTGAAGATCATCTACGAAAACTTCTACAAGGTCTACAACACCAAAGCAGCCGATCGCCTGGGCGTGGTATATACGCCCAACGAGATCGTGCGCTTCATGATCGACGGTGCCGACTGGTTGTGCGAAAAGCACTTTGGCCGGAACCTCGTCGACGAGGATGTAGACATTCTTGACCCGGCCACTGGCACCGGCACCTTCATCTGCGAGCTGCTGGAGCACTTTCGCGGCCAGCCCAAAAAGCTCATCCACAAATACAAGCACGAGTTGCACGCCAACGAGGTGGCCATCCTGCCGTACTACGTGGCCAACCTGAACATCGAATCCACCTTCGCCGCCATCACCGGCAGTTACGAAGAGTTTCCCAACCTGTGCTTTGTGGACACGCTGGACAACGTGGGCCTGCACACCACCGCCAAAGGCGTGAACGCCGATCTGTTTGGCAGCGTGAGCGAAGAAAACGTGGCCCGCATCAAACGCCAGAACAGCCGCCGCATCAGCGTGGTGATCGGCAACCCGCCCTACAACGCCAACCAGGCGAACGAAAACGACAACAACAAAAACCGCGAATACCCGCAGATTGATGCACGCATTAAGCAGACCTACATCGCCGAGAGCACCGCGCAGAAAACCAAGCTCTACGACATGTATGCCCGCTTCTTTCGCTGGGCCAGCGACCGGCTGGACGAAAACGGCGTGCTGGCCTTTGTGACCAACCGCAGCTTTATCGAGAGCCGCACCTTCGATGGTTTTCGCAAAACCGTGGCGCAGGAGTTCGCTGATATTTATGTGGTGGACCTGGGCGGCGACGTGCGCGCCAACCCCAAACTCAGTGGCACCAAACACAATGTGTTCGGCATCCAGACCGGTGTGGCCATCAGCTTCATGGTCAAGCGCACCCCAGCGAGCGGCAAAACCAGTAAAACCAAGTCACCCGCCCGCGTGTACTACGTGCGCCGCCCCGAGCTGGAAACAGCCGAAGAGAAGCTGGGCTTTTTGGCGGGCCACCCCATGCGGAGTTTGAACTTTGATGAAGTGCAGCCGGACAAGACGGGGAACTGGGTCAACCTGACTAACAACGATTTTGAGACGCTGTTGCCGCTGGCGAGCAAGGAGACCAAGGCGGCGAAGACCGCAGCGAAAGAGCGGGCGATTTTTAAGCTCTTTACCCTCGGCGCATCCACCAACCGCGATGAATGGGTTTACGGCGAAGACAAGGATGTGGTGTTGGCAAAGGCAGACTGGTTACTACAACGGTACGGGAAAAATCAGAAAAATCCAAATTTTTTAGACCCGCAAATTAAGTGGTCTGAAACGCTAAAGCGACGTCTTGCGACGCAAAGAGTTGAAAAATTGGAGCCACTTGCTCTGAGAGCAACAGCCTACCGGCCATTCACCAACAGATGGCTCTATGCGTCCAACTTATTGATAGATCGGCCAGGAGATATGGCTGTCATACCGCTACACGAACCATCGATTTGTTTGTCGCATGCAAAAGAGTTTCGGGCGCTGGGCAGTGGTTGTCCGTTTGACCTGCATTTTTTAGGTGATACCGTCGGACTGCCATTTCGCAGAATGGTTGGCGAGAAAGAGTATGTTGACAACATTACCGACTGGGCCCTCAAACAATTTGCCGTCCACTACGCCACTGAAATCGGCAAAGGCAAGTCGGCGCGCAAGGTTAGCAAAGAAGCCATCTTCCACTACTGCTATGCCGTGCTGCATGACCCGCAGTACCGCGAGAAGTACGCGCAAAACCTGAAGCGCGAATTCCCCCGCATTCCGTTTTACGCCGACTTCTGGCAATGGACCGACTGGGGCGCAGCGCTGATGCAACTGCACATCGGCTACGAGGCTGTTACGCCTTTTGCCCTGACCCGCACTGACGCCCCCGACGAAAAAGCCCGCGCCGCAGGCATGGCCCCCAAAGCCCTGCTGCGTGCCGACCCTGACGCAGGCAGCATCGCGCTGGATTCCGAGACCACGCTGCGCGGCATTCCGCCCGAGGCCTGGACCTACAAACTTGGCAACCGCAGCGCCATCGACTGGGTGCTGGACCAGTACAAAGAGAAAAAGCCCAAAGACCCCACCATCCGCGAGAAGTTCGACACCTACCGCTTTGCCGACTACAAGGACAAGGTGATCGACCTGCTGATGCGGGTGACCACAGTGAGTGTGGAAACGGTAAAGGTGGTGGATGGCATGAAAGCGGTTGGTGCTTCGTCGGTAACCGCCTGAAAGATGTCGCCCACGGGCAGGTCTGTGCGGGAGCTTGATTCCCCGTGCTCACTGTCTACAGTCAGGCCGGGAGCGATTCCTCGCGATAGCAATGGTCGGCCATCAAGGCACCAATCGCCGCCTCGTCATTCACCGCGCGCAGCGCAATACAGACAGCCTCGGCGTTGGGGTAACGCCTGCGCAAAAAATTCAGCCACTATTTGAGCCGCCCGGCCTGCTGGCGACGCTCCAGTTGACTCTGCATACGATTTGTCAAAAATCGGCGATGAGGCAACATGGCTTCAATGCCGCTGACGCCAAGCCACCCATGGGAGCCCGCACGGCATAAACGGCCGTCACGCAGCAAGGATGTGCAAACGGGCCGTTGGCAGCCTGGCCAAGGCCGCACCGGGACCGGGCTACGTCCTAATTTGGTGCATAAACGCCATCTTGGTTGATTCCGGTTGCAGCTAAAACGCTATTGTAATAATAGCTATGTATGCACTGTGGACGGGGGCTTTAGGCACTTTTTACGGTGAAAAAGCACATCTACGCACTATTTCAGTGAATTTCATCAAACTGGCATGGGGTTTGCACAGGTGAAGGGGTCTTAGTGAGCAAGAGTCAGGAAAAACGCAATGAAGAAATCAAAACTGGTGATGGTTGGCAACGGCATGGCGGGGGTGCGCACGATTGAAGAACTGATCAAGGTCGCGCCCGAGTTGTACGACATCACCGTGTTTGGTGCTGAGCCGCACCCCAACTACAACCGCATTTTGCTCAGCCCGGTGCTGGCGGGCGAGCAGACGCTGGACGAGATCGTTCTTAATTCGTGGGACTGGTACAAAGACAACCACATCACCCTGCACGCCGGCAAAACCGTCACCTCGGTAGATCGGGTCAAGCGCATCGTGCGCGCGGTGGATGCGCAAGGCGCGGTGACTGAAGAAGAATACGACCGGCTGCTGCTGTGCACCGGCTCCAACCCGTTTATTTTGCCGATCCCGGGCAAAGACCTCAAAGGCGTCATCGCCTACCGCGACATTGCCGACACCAACGAGATGATCGCCACGGCCACCCAATACAAAAATGCTGTCGTCATCGGCGGCGGCCTGCTGGGGCTGGAGGCCGCCAACGGCCTGATGCGGCGCGGCATGGACGTCACGGTGGTGCACGTGATGCCCTGGTTGATGGAGCGCCAGCTAGACGGCGCTGCGGCCAGGCTGCTGCAAAAATCACTTGAAACACGCGGCCTGAAATTCATGATTGGGGCACAGACACAGGAGCTTGTGGGTGGCCCGGATGGCAGGGTGACGGCCATCAAGTTCAAGGACGGCACCGAGCTGGCCACCGACCTGGTGGTGATGGCCGTCGGCATCCGCCCCAACACCGCGCTTGCCGAATCCATGCGCCTGCACTGCTACAAGGGCATTGTGGTGAATGACACCATGCAGACCACCACCGATGCACGCATCTACAGCGTGGGTGAATGTGCGGCGCACCGCGGCATTGCGTATGGCCTGGTTGCTCCCCTTTTTGAGCAGGCCAAAGTGGCGGCCAACCACCTGGCGCAGTTTGGCATTGGGCGCTACACCGGCTCACTCACATCGACCAAACTCAAGGTCACGGGCATTGACCTGTTCAGCGCGGGTGACTTCCAGGGCGGTGCTGGTACTGAAGAAATCGTGATGAGCGACCCGTTTGGCGGAGTCTACAAAAAGCTGGTACTCAAGGACGACAAGCTGATCGGTGCCTGCCTGTATGGCGACACGGTCGATGGCAGCTATTATTTCAAGCTGCTGCGCGATGGCCGCAGCGTGGCTGCCATCCGCGACAAGCTGATGCAGGGTGAATCCAGCATCGGCGACACCGGCCACGAAGGCCACACCAAGGCAGCGGGCATGCCCGATACCGCCGAGGTCTGTGGCTGCAACGGCGTCAACAAAGGCACGATCTGCAAAGCCATCAAGGAAAAGGGCCTGTTCACACTGGATGAGGTGCGCAAGCACACCAAAGCCAGCGCCTCATGTGGTTCATGCACCGGCCTGGTAGAGCAGATTTTGATGTTCACGGCAGGCGGCGACTATTCCGCCACGCCCAAGACCAAACCGATGTGCGCCTGCACCGACCACGGCCACCAGGCCGTGCGCGACGCGATCGTGAAAAACCGTTTGCACACCCTGGCCAGCGCGCGCGCGTTTTTCGAATGGAAAACGCCTGACGGCTGCGCCTCATGCCGCCCGGCCCTCAACTACTACCTCATCAGCAGCTGGCCGAAGCAGGCCAAGGATGATCCGCAAAGCCGCTTCATCAACGAGCGCAGCCACGCCAACATCCAGAAGGACGGCACGTACAGCGTGATCCCGCGCATGTGGGGGGGAGAGACCACGGCCAGCGAGCTGCGTCGCATTGCTGACGCGGTGGACAAATACAAAATACCCACCGTCAAGGTCACCGGCGGGCAGCGCATTGACTTGCTGGGTGTGAAAAAGGAAGACCTGCAAGCGGTATGGAAAGACATCGGCATGCCCAGCGGCCACGCTTATGCCAAAGCGCTGCGCACCGTGAAGACCTGCGTGGGCAGCGAGTGGTGCCGCATGGGCACACAGGACTCAACCCAGATGGGCAAGGACCTGGAGCGCGCCATGTGGCGCATGTACGCGCCGCACAAGGTCAAATTTGCGGTCAGCGGTTGCCCCCGCAACTGTGCCGAGTCAGGCATCAAAGACGTTGGCATCATTGGCGTCGAATCCGGCTGGGAGATGTATGTGGGGGGCAACGGCGGCATCAAGACCGAGGTCGCGCATTTCCTCACCAAGCTCAAAACGTCCGAGGAAGTGCTGGAGTACACCGGCGCATTCTGCGAGCTGTACCGGCAAGAAGGCTGGTACCTGGAGCGCACCGTGCATTTTGTCAGCCGCGTCGGTCTGGACTATGTGAAGAAGCGCATTCTGGAAGACCACGAGGGTCGCAAAACCTTGTGGGCGAATCTGCAATTTGCGCTGGAAGGTGAACCCGACCCCTGGTTTGAATTGGACAAGGCGGCGGTCGATACCCGTCAATTTGCCGCTATTTCGGCATAAAAACGGCCTCTAGCCCCTGTCCCCACTGCATAGTTAGCTATTTTATTTATAGTATAAAGAATCACCATGAACGAATGGAAAAAAATCTGCCTGGTCAGCGACATCCCGGTTCTCGGGTCGCGCCGCATCACCCGCACGACAGGGCTGGAGGTGGCGGTCTTCCGCAACTCCGAAGACAACGTCTTCGCCCTGCTGGACCGCTGCCCCCACAAGGGAGGCCCTTTGAGCCAGGGCATTGTGCACGGGGTCAGCGTGGCTTGCCCGCTGCACAACTGGAACATTGGCCTGGCCGATGGCTGTGCAAAAGCGCCTGATGAAGGCTGCACGCCAAAGTTTGCCGTCAAGGTGGAAGGCGGCGCGGTGTACCTGGATGCCCATGAGCTGGCCACACATGCCACCGACCAGACGCGCCCACACGCAGGGCCGGTTCGCAAAGAAGCAGTCGCTGCCTGAGCCCCCTCCGTCCCAAAAAAGAAATGCCGCTCGAAAGCTAAAGGAAACGTTAAATGCTATTTGGCCGCACGCATCGCAAACCCATCGTCATTCCTGCCAAGGAAGTGAAGGAGTGGAAGTACAGCACCTGCAACTACTGCTCGACCGGCTGCGCGATTGAAATTGGGCTCAATGACAAAGGCAAGATCGTCACCAGCCGCGGCCATGCCGGGGCCGATGTGAACCGCGGCAAGCTGTGCATCAAGGGCTTGCTGGAGCATGAGCTGTTTGACTCACCCGGGCGCGGCACGAAACCCTTGATGCGGGACAAGGCGCATCTGCCGTTTCAGCCCGCCAGCTGGGACGCGGCGTTGGACAAAACGGCTGCAAAGATCAAGGAAATCCAGGCCAGGTACGGGCGTGACTCTTTTGCCGTGGTGTCCACCGGCCAGTTGCTCACCGAAGAGTTTTACA